>CALBJU010000024.1 GCA_937893205.1 uncultured Bacteroidota bacterium | reverse complement strand
ATGTGACGCCGTACACAGGGCGGGCCGGCTCTGCCGGCCCGCCCTGACTTTTTAATCGAATACCGCGCTCCTTCGTCATTCGCTGTAGTCATCATTGCAGTCCTGGTAGCCACCATGCTGCCGTTCTTCTTGTGGTCAAGTGAGCGAAGAGACATTCAGGATACCCGCATAGAGATTGAGGAGAGTACTACGACCGTTCAGAAAACTATCTCGGCCCAATCCTCAAATGTTCAGGACCTTGTTTCAACGCAAGAAAAGCTCATAGAACGCATCAAACATCTGGAAGCTATCGTAACGAGTGAACAATTGGATACGCTTGCAAAAGAAAAACGGGCTATCGGCGCCCAAAGCTTACTGGAGATAGATGAGCCGCCGATAACAGATGAAGAGAGATCTGCATCCATGGCCCGACGGGTGGAAAACGAATGATGACTCGCGCACATAGTTTGTCTGCACTCACCGAACACGCTTCGGATGCGAGAGGACTGCGTCGTTCCGATCTTCGGTCGGGAGATGTCATCTTGATCTATACGCGCAATTCCATCTACCGAGCGCGGTGCATGGAAGACGGGCGCTTCGCTCTCTCTGGTGGTTGGTTCGATCGGTACTATCAGAGTGAATTCGTGACTTCGATTACGGGCTGCACCTGGGGCGGAAAATGTATCAACCGCGAACTGGTCGCGAGCTGCGGCATGCAGGTTGAATTTGGAAACCGTGTCCTGACCTCTGTCTTGCAGCGCATTGTACGCATTCCATCAGGCCTCCTGAATTAGCGCGGCCAGTCAGGACTTCGACAAGTAGGTCAGGAATCCGACAGATAGGCCAGATTATCAACCGAAAAGGGGATGGGATCGAGGCCAAAATCGTCTTGAAACTCGCTCGAATCGCACGTATTGCCGTCGATCAGCATCTCAAATTGATCAATAGTTATCGGCAATAGGGTGCCTCCCAAGAGAGTTACGAGAGGCCTGACGAGCCACAGGGGCTGCTTGATAACCCACCGTTCGCTCAACCCAGCTCCGCGCGCGAGGCGAGAGATAATCTGTAGGTAGGACAACTTTTCGGGTCCAGTCAGGCAGTAGGTCTTGCCGGGTGCTCTCTCATTGGATAGTGCCAGCACGAATGCCGAAGCGACGTTTTCAACTGATACCGGCTGCATCTCGTACAATCCGTGGCCGAAAACCGGCCAGATCGGAAACGGCCTCAGTAGATCTCTGACCAACTGCGACCCGAATTCCGGGCAGTCTGGATCTGGTCTACCAAAGATGAGAGACGGTCGGAAAATGGTCCATTCCCGAAATCCAGCCATTCGTACGCGTTCTTCCGCCAGCCATTTCGTCGATTGATACCTTGAAACACCGTTTTCGCGCGCGCCGTTGGCGCTCATATGGATAAATCGATCGATCCCAGCCAGGCGGGCGGCTTTCACAACATGGGTTGTAGCCTCAACGTGTAGTCTTTCGAACGTGATCCCCTTCGAAGCATTCTCCGCAATTATCCCCACCAGGTGAATCACGGCGTCGATGTCCGAAAAAACCCTTGTGAGAGACTCAGAACGGGTCACGTCGCCTTCAACCACACGAACGTCTGCTCCGAATCCGGATTTTGACGGGTCACGAACCAGGCAGACGGGCTCGTGACCCGTCCGCCGCAATTCACGAACGACGTATCGTCCTATGAAGCCAGTTCCGCCTGTGACAAGTACTCGCATACAATAAATATGGGGAAAATTCGGTATTCCAGAAGTTCTTCTACTTAAAAACGCCGAAAAAGGGTCCTGTCGAACGACTCGCTTGACAGAGACCATCAGAGCCGCTAGATTTTGGGAAACCCGGTGTTCACCCACCTTGAACCCGGGCTTCGAACGTTTTTAATTCCCCGGATTGCCATGTCCGCACTTTTCAGGAAGTGGGCTCTGCTCACGTTCCTAATTGCGTTGTTAGCTTCGCTCGCCCGACCGGTTGTCCTGTTGGCGCAGTTCAGGGTTGATATTCAACCTGAGCGTGCCCAGGTGGATGAGGGGCTAAACCTGTATCTGACCCTGGAAGGCTCAGCCGCGGCCAAAGGATTCTTTCTGAGCGTACCCGAAGATTGGGTCTTACAGCAAGTCGTACGTTTTGGGGAAAACGGATTGATTTCAAATTCCGTGAGTGGGTTGGACGTTCGTCCACCACATGAGGATGAACCGCGAACCCTCGTGCGTGCACACGGTATGTTTTTACCAGGAGAACGCGTTCTGCTTCGTCTTGTCACTCAATCCTTCCCAGGGAATGCCCGAATTGTGACGACTCCCATATATGTCGAAGGGGGACTGGTGGCGCCCAACGAGTCCCTCAGGTCGGAAATTCAGGTGATTCTGACCGATAAAGTGGACCGATCGTCCAATCATGTCGCGAAGTTTGATGGAGGAGATGCCAGTGGGCAGATTCTGTCCTTGAGTGATCTTCCAATCATTTCGCCTGACCTTGCTTACTCGTCCAGTTTCTGGATTAAAACAACCGGCTTGAATGAGGTTGTCCTTTCCACCTGGTCCGGGATTGAAGACGACGAGTACGCCTTTGAGGTCGTCGTCGACCCGGCAGGATTCCTTGAATTCTACCAGGGCAGGGACGGGCAGCATTATTCCATGCGAAGCCGCGCTCCCGTCGCCGATGGGAACTGGCATTTTACAGCCATCTCGAATTCTCCCGAGAACGGGTCGGTTCATTTGATGATCGATGGAATTCGGGCCGACTCTCTCTACCATCCGCTGGTGCTTCCCATGCTTCCTGCCGAGTGGCTGGGATTGGGAAGGCGTCCGTTGTCTGATTCTCAGGTTTCAGACCTGAACAATTTTTCGGGGCAATTGGATGAGCTGAGGATGCTTCCACGAAGCATCTCGTTTGAACAGACGCAATCCGAGAGGCGTCGACCATCTCCAGTATCAGTCGAAAAAAGCCTGGTATTGACGTTTGAGGATGATTCTTATGTGGCGGGGGGAAATGTCCTTGCCTTCGAGACCGGGCTGACTCCGTTCGATAACAATCGCTTTGCCCGGGGGGAACCAGGATTCCTACTCGCAGCGTCAGATCTGCTGTTTCGACGAGCACCTGGTGACCTGAGCGTTCAGGTGGAGCCAGCAGGTGTCAGGCTTAGGTTCAGTAGCGATGACACGGAAGTACGTGAGTTCGTGGTTGAGCGGTCAAGCGATGGCGAAGAATTCGAGGAAATCATTCGCCTACCCGCGTCCAGAGTGACGGGGATCAATGTGTACGAACACATGGATTTTCTGACTACGGGCCGCGTCGTTTCCTATCAGGTCACGCCCGTCTATTCTGACGCAATGGGCCCTACCTCGAGAGCTTTGAAGGCAGGACTTGGTGAAGACAACCAGAGCTTGAGTGCGGCCCTGGATGGTAACTTCCCCAATCCATTCAATCCTACCACCACGATCTCGTTCACGGTTGAGGAGACCCAACATATACGAATTTCTGTCTGGGACCTCTCTGGACAGATGATTGCTACACTCGTCGACGGTACGCGATCTGCCGGGCAGTTTGACGTCTCGTTCAACGCCAACACCTTGCCCAGTGGCACCTACTTCGTGCGAATGGAATCGGACTCGGGGATTCAGACCCACCCGATGATGCTCATGAAATAATCAGTGTAGATGAAGCTCACATTTTTTGGACACTCCGCGTTCCAGATTGAAACTGCGGGAGCCACCATTCTTGTAGATCCCTTTATCACGGACAATCCGCTCGCGACCAATGTTATCTCAGAGGGTGATCTGAGTCCGGACGCGATCCTCCTGACCCATGCACACGGTGATCACTGGGGTGACACTCCGGCCATTGCCGAGCGGTCGGGTGCAGTCGTTGTCGCCAATTATGAGATCACACAGTACCTCACCAAGCACCATGGTCACGAGAACGTGCAACCCATGAATACAGGTGGGGCGTGGAGCTTTGACTGGGGTCGTGTGACTCAGACCTGGGCTCGCCACTCGTCTTCATTTCCTGACGGCACCTACGGAGGAAATCCCGGAGGATTTATCATTGAGTCTGAGGGTAAATGCATCTATGCTGCCGGTGATACGAGCCCCTTTGAGGAGATGAAATGGATAGGGCAGGATTTTAGCATTGACTTAGCCCTCCTTCCTATTGGAGATTGCTTCACGATGGGCCTGCGCGAATCCGTTCGAGCTGCTTCATTGCTGAATGCAGCGCGGTTCATGCCTATCCACTACAATACGTTTCCGCTGATTGAGGTGGACACTGACGAGTGGAAGGACATGATGGCTGAGAGTGGGCACGAGATCGTTGTTCTTTCACCCGGGGAAAGTATCGAGGTCTGAACCATCACGCTTCACCTGCGTCAAACAGCAGACCAGCCTTTATGAGGGCGCTTTCTGCATGACTGCCCATTTAACATTCCGAAGACGAATTCGCGGCCTGCTTTTATTGGCTGTCGTGGCCGGCTGGTCGATCGCGGGCACGTACGCTTGGGCCCAGCGCCCCATCCAGACCTTTGATCCTTTCTATCAGGGCGAAAGCGCAGTCCGATCCTTCTTCGACGCGTACGCGGTTACAGCAGAGCTCACCTACCGCCCACCGGGACTCTTGCAGTCCGACCAATCATCGGTCTCAAATATTGGCGCCAGTTCTCTCGGCGTAAATATGCGTCTCGACTATCAATTGAGCCGCCGCTTGGATCTGGGCTTTTTCGTCGATGCAACGGGAAATGCTTCAGGGCGCTCACTGGATTTAAGTTGGGTGTCCCTCAAATATTTCAAGCGACTGGAAGGCATGGACTATGCCATTCGATTTGCCATCGATCCGTCCTCAGACGGTCGAAGCGGATTCCCGCAGGCTGATCTGGGATTTTTATACACCGCCCTGCTGTCCCCGACGGTCTCACAGGACTTTGGTATTGGCATTCGTCGGGTCCAGATCGGCTTTCAAGAGCTGATACAGATTGATCCCTCACTGGTCGATCCGGGAGGGGCCGTTGAGCCTGCCCAAGATTCTTCCACGGAAATCATCCGCGGGCGAACTCAGGGTTGGGAAGTGCACATGAGCTGGAGTCACAACATTCTTTTTGACCCAGCGGGCAGCAACCTGTTCATCGCCTTCATAGGTGAGGGTGGCAACTACGATCTGGTGGAATGGAAGGTTGATCAGGGTGCGGATCAGGGTGAACGATCCGTGACCGACTATACAGGAGGTGTCCTCTGGATCCGATCTGGTCTCGAGATCGAGCGCCCTGGCTATCGGTTCGCTCCCTTTATCAGTGTGCCGTTCAAACAGTGGGCAACCCCCGGCGGCGACTGGCCTCGTTCGAGAGCTCGCGTGGGCCTCAGACTGATGCTTCGCTGACGGATGCATCAAGAGAAGGAGAAGGTCGTCGGAATTGTCTCCGATACCCACAATTATTTCCATCCGAATCTGATCCGATATCTCGAAAATGTGGATCTGATTCTGCACGCGGGCGATGTTGGGGGATTTGACATCATCGACGCTCTTTCGGCCCTCGCTCCTGTACGCGCAGTATGGGGCAATATCGACGGGTGGGATATGCGCCGGGAGTACCCTGAACACGACCGGTTTGAATTTGCCGGCGTTCGGTTCTGGATGACTCACATCGCCGGTAAGCCGGGCCGCTGGCAGCGGGGAGTGGGCAAAATGCTGGCCGAGGATCCGCCCGATGTGTTTATCTGTGGACACAGCCATATTCTGCAGATCGAACGGGTGCCCAAACTGAGCGGTATGCTGTTCGTCAACCCTGGCGCTGCAGGTCGACAGGGATTTCAACTCGTGAAAAGTATCGTCAGGCTGGTCATCTCGGATGGGAAGCCCACGCAGGCCGAAGTCGTGCATCTGGACGACTAGAGCACATTGACGTTTTCGGGCGGCGTCAGCACACCTTACCTTAGGCCTCCTTTCAACATCCAACATTCATGGCCAAAATCAATACAGAGCAGGGAAGGACCGATCGTTTTGACCTTCGTGCCATTTTCGAAACGAGCCAGTTGCTGAGTTCATCTCTGGATCTGGAATTCGTGCTGAGCAACCTGCTCCGAACCGCCATGGGCAAGATGTTGGTCACCAAAGGCGCGGCGTTGTTGTTCGATCCCATTTCGTCGTCCTATACGGTGGCGGCAGTTATGGGGATTTCGAAGCTGAAGAAAGCGGATAGCCTCCGGCTGGAAGATCTCGACCTGAGCGGCACTATGGAGGGCGATGCCGTTCCCGAGGGACTGAAAGAGCTGGGGATTAAACTTGTATTTCCAGTCGCGTCGGGTCACCGGGAAATTGGTCTGATTGGCCTCGGTGGCAAGTTTTCAGGACAAGAGTTCGGGGAGCAGGAACTGGAGTTCATGGCCTCCCTCGTAAACATGTCCTCAGCGGCGGTTCACAATTCGCTCATGGTCGAGGAGTTGAAGCTGGCGAA
>CALBJU010000023.1 GCA_937893205.1 uncultured Bacteroidota bacterium | reverse complement strand
TCACCACTCGACCGTTGGTCACAATTATGTTCATCTAAATTGGATACCTCTCACGAAAATCATGGGCCGATTGCATCTAGACCGTCAATCTCGGAATCGTTGCCGTGTCGGAGACAAATCAACGGGTCCGACAAAGAATTCTGAGGGCAGAAACGGGTCTCTGAAATCGATCCCATCGGTACTGACGATGGCGAATCCTGTATAGAATCGGGATTCGCCTGCTACTCCGCTGCCGTTGCCTCCCCCATGACCGATCACGTACTCGGGACTCAGGAGCTGTTTCCCATTCCACTGGCCTCGGGTGGCGATCAGGTGGGCGAATTTTGCAAGCGTGTTGGCGCTGATGACCACCCAACCACCGCCGCCACGAACGGGATGCCCGTTGATCTCGTATGGCGGGTCCAGGAAGTCACCGTACCCGGCATATTGGGATAAAAATTCGGATTCTCGTGAACATCCCTGCCTGGAATCCAGTCCCAATCATCCGGGCGTATACCCATCTCTCCGAATAGCTCCTCATCCAGAACGCGCTTGATGTCTTTGTTCCACAGCGCCGTCAGAGCCTGAAGCAAACGCCATTGGCCTCCCGAACTATAAATGCCGACACTTCCCGGCTCGGCATGGGAGAAGTTGTCGTAAAATGGGTCTCCCGTCCAGTCGGCCCAACCCGGCACGGGGTCGGCGACGGTTCCGGTTCCTTGCGACGACGACCTCTGGCGCCAAAAGTATCCGTTCGTGACCGGAAATCCCCCCCAGTGGAGCCCGTCTGTCCTTCGACCCAAAAGGTTCCACGTGAGCTTGGCGTGGTGGCCCCTATCAAGATACTTGTGAGGGTGAGACAGCATACCTTCGCCGGTCCAATCTCGCCAGATGAATTCGTTGGGGTCCACCAATGCGCGATCGACAGCCAGTCCCAGCGCGGCCCACGTGAACGCCTTGCCCATTGACGCAGTCTGAAACCTGTAATCTCCGTCTCCCCATACGTGGACCCGATATCCGCCTCGTATGAACACAGTGCTCCATCTGTTCCCTGCGTGATCTTCGCCTTCCCATTCGGCGCCCTTCACGCTCTTGTTCGCGATGAAATGCCTCCATTGCGCTGCATCCGACCCAGCTTGCGTGGGCGTTATTTCGATCCAATCTGGAAGTTTCGAGGGCATCTCGGCGCCTTTCTGAAGAGAAGAATGCTTTCGTCAATTAGGGCTGAGACCAGCAGTATACATCAACAGATTTCCAGATCGGATGCGATTGACACATGCGCTGGCTGGTCGGTATCTTACGCAGGCGATTGTGAATATCCTTCCTTGAGGCGAACGCGAGTTATGAGCAAACCTGTATTGCACATCGACACACCCGTAGCTCCTCCGACATGGGCTCTGCTGGAACGGCAGCTATTGAAAGCTATGTCAGACGCCTGCGTCCAGTTTTTCGACCACTATTTCGACGAGCGAGGATACCTTCTGTGCATGCCTCGATGGGGAGGCGACGACGGCCCTGATGATGCCGCCGAGAATATCCTGAATTGGACAATGCTGCATGCTTTGGGCGGATCCGAAACCGTGTTGAGGCTCTACAAAAAGGGTTGGAACGGCCACTTGCTCCAGTACACCGAAGCCAAAACCGTTGAGGTCCCGATGGGTCGAGAGGGGATGTATTACAAAGAGTTCCCCGTCATGTTCGACTGGTTCCATCATAGCGAGTGGCTTTCGGCGTTCTACCTTCAGGGCTTGTCGGACCCCTCTGATCTGACGTACCGGAACCGGCTCAAACGTTACACAGGTTTCTACAACGGCGACGATCCGCAGGCCGACAACTGGGACGCCGATCACAAGATCATCCGCTCGATGTTCAACGGTAGTCGAGGCCCTCTGATGAGAAAGGCCACCGGCCTTGATTGGGCAGGCGACCCAATCGAGATTCAAGGCCGGTTCCGTCCCGGTCACGGAGAGCGCGACTACCATCAGATGCTCGTCCACTTCCAGGACTACAACGACGTCGTGGGCGACCATCCAATGAATATGAGCGCAACAACTCTCGCCCTGAGCGCATACGCGGTGACTGGCGAGACCCGATACCGCGACTGGGTTCTGGAGTATGTGGACGCCTGGGTCGAGCGAACCGAGGCCAATGGAGGCCTGATCCCCACCAACATCGGCCTGGACGGGAGCATCGGCGGAGAAACCGAAGGCAAATGGTACGGAGGAGTGTACGGCTGGGGATTCTCAGTGTATGATCCGGCGATCGACGCCATCGCCCACCGTCCGTCGTTCCAGAACAGCGCCCACTACGGATTCGGCAACGCGATCTTGCTGACTGGCGACCGCCGTTACGCCGATATCTGGGGCCGAATGATCGACATCGTGAATTCGAACGCCGTGCAAGAAAATGGGCGAACCGTCTATCCGAACTCCTTCGGCGACCAGGGATGGTACAATTTCACCCCTGAAAAATTCGCGCACGGTGCTCTGGAGGTATACTACTGGTCGATGGATGAACAGGACGCCATGCGAGTCCTCAACGATGATTGGGTCAAGTATCTGAACGGCCTCAACCCGGATTACCCTGTCGAGGCGTTGAATCTAGATTTCGACGAACTCCACGCCCGGTTGGAGGAGATGTGGGCGGACGAGGCAACAGCAGACACCCGAATGTCCGACGACCCGAACACCATCAATCCCGCCATCACTGAGACGTTGACCAAGCTGATGCTAGGCGGCCTCCCCACAGGGAGGGTTGGAGGACCATTGCACTGCCGACTTCGTTATTTCGACCCTGAGAGCAGGCGCGCCGGAATACCTGAAGATGTCGCCGCGCTGGTCTCGCGATTAAGTAACGATGAGGTAACCGTTTCTTTGGTGAACGTCAACCAGACGGAGCCAAAAACGGTAATTGTGCAAGGCGGCGCTTACGCAGAGCACCAGATCAAGAATGCCCGATTGCACGGTAATACCGTATCGGTGGATAGCCCTCACTTCACCGTCCACCTTGGTCCGGGCGCAGGCGGCGAGTTGACGCTGAAGATGATCGGAAGAGCGTCGTGTAGGGAAAGAGTGTAGATCTCGGTGGTCGCCGT
>CALBJU010000022.1 GCA_937893205.1 uncultured Bacteroidota bacterium | reverse complement strand
AACAAATGTGGGACTGAGCTTCAGCACATTGTGAGCTCCGACGGCAGCCACCCGCCAGGTTCGGAGTTATCGGTCGTACTCGTAGATTTCGACGTCTTTGAAATTCGCGAGAGTGGCGCCGTGGAGTTCCATAGTGATAAAGCCTTCGGCGCGACCAGCGGGGGCATCGGGTTCGTGGTCATAGTCGGTCAGTTGCACGCCATTCAGAATGACTTTGACGTTAGTACCTCGAAGCCGCACTTCCATTTGGTTGAACTCATCGATTCTATACGCACTGCCTAAGAGCTGCGGGTCGACAGTTGTCAAGTAGTCTTTGTTTACGTAACCGCCATTGATCGTGCGCGTGTCATAAATCTGTTCGGTCGTTTCGCCAGTGTCCAGATCGACCTCTGGCGAGTCCAGCGCTTCAGACCCGATGATGCTCCGGTAGGTGAATCCTGAATTCCCGGCATCGATTCGGAATTTAAATCGAAGGATAAAGTCGGAGTATGTTTTGTCAGAAACCAGTCAGGTATTTACGGGCCTCGGGGCTTCCTCGTCCTCGGGCTCATATTCGAAATAATTCAAGAACCGACCCCGGATGACTCCATTCTCGATGCTCCATCGTTCTGAGCTTTCGATGAAGGAGGTACCCTCGTTCATCCGCCAGCCGTCGAAAGACTCGCCGTCAAACAGGCTCACGAAACCCAGATCGTCCAACGATGGATTCTCGGGTGCTGGCTCCGAGCAAGCCCCCGCCAACAACAATAGCCCAGGGATTAGGATGAGCGAGGTAATACTTTTCACTCTTTCCATTATTCCATGTACCATTTTCTTCGCCGGTGTTACTGGGACGGAAGTTTGTAACGAAGTGAAACATCGAAGATACCTCCGCGCTTCAAAACCGTGCGGTCACTGACAGAGGAGTTCTTTACGTGCAATACGTTACTGATAGCGACCGAAGCATCCAGCCTCAAAAAGAAGTTTCCGGTTATACGGCTCTCACCTGAAATTCCGACTCGTACCAGGGTATGACGCAGGGAGATGCTCCCAGAATCAGTTGAGCTATACGGCGTGGAGCGATAGCTGGCGTGCAACCCATAGCGGGAGGATCCAGTCCCGGAGTGACGCCACAGGTTGAGCCGCGATGGGAGCAGAGCCTCGAGGCGAAGCTTTGGTGTCAAATCCCTCTCGTAACCAATCAACGGAATAACGGACTGCGGCACTCCAGTTCGATAAGCGATACCCAATCGGATCAGATCTCCATTAGTTCGTGAATGATTGGCAATCAGAGCAATCTGCGAAAACAGCTGGCGGCCTCCTGAATCTGTCAGAAACTCTTTGGTGAAGCGCTCAGAAGCCCCGATTGCCAGACTCCACTGAGAGGAGAGTTCTCTCGAAAGCAAAACATCCAACTTGAACGTATCGTACGGAGAATCACGCCAGAAATTGAGCTTCTGTTGAAATGATATGTGATGGAAGCCCACCGATCCCTGCAAACGCGTTTTTGGGCCCATCTCCCAGACGGGAAGCGGAAGCCGAAGTTGAAACTCCAGAAGTTCGGTCCGGCTCGAGCCGTCGCCCCGCACCGGAGTTCCGTATCGGAAGGAGACAAATTGGAAATCCTGAGCGCTGCTAGTTGGGACACTCCAGATAGCGAGGAAAAGAAGGGTCAGGAGTTTCATGGCTTGTCAAAGTTGGTTGTGCTTCAATAACCGTAAATAATGTCTGGTAGAGATCAATGTCCTGAACGCAACGCCAACCTGCAATAAGTGAGGATTGCGGTCCATGCACTTGCGGATCGCCCCGCCGTGCCGTAGTTCGTGACTCCTTTCGCGACCAATCCTAAAACTTGATGGCCAACGAATATTTCTACCCCGAAATCGAACCCTTTAAGACGGGTGAGCTGACGGTTGACGACCTCCACACGATCTACTGGGAGCAGTGCGGAAATCCAGACGGCGAACCCGTTGTTTTCTTGCACGGTGGACCAGGGGCAGGCAGTACGGATACGGATCGTCGTTTTTTCGACCCCCAATATTTCTGCATCACGCTCTTCGATCAGCGGGGCGCGGGGCGTTCCAAGCCAGCAGGTGAATTGCGCAATAACTCCATCGACGATCTGGTTGGTGATATTGAGATGCTGCGCGAGCATCTCGGCGTAGAAACGTGGCATGTATTTGGCGGATCTTGGGGAAGCACGCTTTCCCTGTATTATGCTCAGGAGAGGCCCGCGAGTTGCCGAACCCTCACCATTCGCGGGATCTGGTTGCTCAGAGACGAGGAGATCCATTGGTGGCTCTACGGAATGCGCCTGGTTCAGCCGGAGCGGTGGAAGGTCTTTTCCGAACACCTTCCTGAGGAAGACCGTGCGGATTTACTTGAGGGCTACTGGAAAAAGTTCAACAGCGAGGATCGAGCTGAGGCCCTCGCTGCCGCTCTCGTCTGGAGCGTCTATGAAGGAGCATCCTGCACGATGCTAGCCAATCCGGAATTTGAAGCGTTTTTTCACGACGAAAACAAGGCCTGGTGCGTGGCTCGACTTGAGGCTCACTATTTCCGCAATGTTCGGCTGAATCCAGAGGACCTGCTTCTGAAGCGGGTCGATTCGATCCGTCACATTCCGACGTTCATGGTCCACGGCAGATACGATATTGTTTGCCCGGTCGCCAGCGCAGTCGATCTCCACGAACTATGGCCGGAATCGAGCCTTGTTATTGTGCCGGACGCGGGGCATTCATCGCACGAACCTGGAATTACGAAGGAACTCGTCGCAGCCACCAATCGAATACGCGACTCCGGCACCCCGACGACCTAGTCATGCGTAGTCAGTCCGAGAATCCTTCCAGAATCATTTTTCCGGCTCCATCTGCCAGCAAAATGTTCCTGATCCTGCCCTTTCCGTGAAAGCGGTATCGAAGACCAATAATATCTCCGATTTCCTCTGAATAGGCCACCTGGTACGCGTTTTCACCGTCGATTTCGACGAAAACCAGACGGTCCTTGATGCCAATTCTGATTGATTTTCAGACCGAAAGGTCGGTTCCGAGACTGCTCAGGTCGTTGTTCCGACCAGAGACTTCCTTGTTGCCGGCAACCAGGTAGAGTTGCGCGCTGCATCCCGGGATACTGAACGGCACGGAGACTCTGCCGCCCTTGCCAATGAGAACGATCACGCTGTTTCGACACGCACCCGGATTGCCTTCGATTTCGACATCGCATTTTCAGATACGAGAGCATTCCAGGGAGTTCGTTGGAACGTCCAGGATCGAAGCAATTATGAGGAATTTTACCTCAGATCAAATTTATCGGGGATGCCTGACGCTAATCAGTACACCCCGGTCATTGCTGGTGTCTCTGCGTGGCAGTTGTTGCACGGCGACGGATACAGTGTCCCAAGTGTGTACACAAGCGATTGGATGCACATCCAAATCGTTGTTGAAGATGGCGTTGGAGAGGTCTATATCGATGCAGATACATCTGCGTTTGCTTTCCGAATGAAGGGTGGATGGGAGAGCGGCGGATTCGGCGTCTATGCCAGCCAACTGAACGTCGCCTACTACACCAATTTTGCCTATAACGCCGGCGGTGGCGGCGCTCAGAAGGAGCCGGTTCAATACGCCGAAAACAAGGCAGGGACGGTCCAGACGTGGTAGGTTTCAGACCCGTTCGCAGAAGCAGACACCCCGAGCGCCGGTGAGCTGACGGGCCGAGGGCTTGATCGGCACCACTGGCAATCAGTCTGGGCCGAAGAATCAGGAATCACCAACCTGGCGCGGGCCGCGGTCGGAAAAGAAGGCCGGACGACGCTGGCGCGAGTTTCAATAAATGCTTCCGATCGCCTCGTCAGATCTGTTCGATTCGGTTACAGCGACAGGGTGAGTGTCTACCTGAACGGAACGCTTTTATACAGGGGAGACAACACCTACGTCTCTCGGGACTATCGATATCTCGGTACCATCGGACAGTTTGATGAAGTTCCACTTTCACTCCAACCAGGCGTCAATGAACTCGTTTTTGTAGTGAGCGAGGGTTTCGGCGGCTGGGGGATCACCGCTACATTTCTGGATACCAACGGGATGAGCTTTGAGGAGGGCACAGTGAAGTAGCGAAGTAGTGGAGGTGGGATCCGTCGGGTGTGCCGGGTGACTTGTCACCCGGCACACCTAGCGGCTATCGTGCTGCCTTCCGAGCGATCAAAAGGACCATGGAGCTCAATCGTGGGTTTCCAGGACCGCGTATTCCGGAAGAACAGGGCGTTCGACTTTGACTTCTTCACCACTCGTGCTTTCGAGGAACGCGATAAGCTGACGTTTTTCATTCTCCGTCAAGCCGAGAGGTCGCAGCAGAGACGTGCGCGTTCGCATACCTGCAAGATGTTCGACCTGGTCGGACCCACCGCCCTGATTGTAGAAGTCTACGACCTCTTCAAGCGTAAAGAATGCACCATTATGCATGTACGGCGGCGTGTATATCAAATATCGGAGAGGGGCCGTTCGAAACTTCCCCATATCCTCAGGATTCAGCGTCTCCAGATAGACCCCGAGATCCGTTTTCGCTTTTCTATAGATCTCTTCGGGCACGCCTCTCATGTACTGCTGAAAACGGAAGGTGATCTGAACCAGAGGATCGCTTGCGAACAGCGGATTGTCCGGCACGCCGATATTGTGAAACTTCTGGTCCGTGAGCAGAGGACCGGTATGGCACTGAATGCACGCTGCCTTCCCGGTAAAAAGCTCCATGCCGGCAATCGCATCTGGTGAGAGTGCCAGCTCGTCACCCCGCATATAATTGTCAAACGGTGTATCAGGCTGAATGATGGTTCTTTCGAAGGCCGCGATAGCGCGCCAGATGTCTTCCTTCTCAGGCCATTCTGTTCCGAACACTTCAGTGAAACGGGCCACGTAATCCGGAATCTGGCGAAGACGTTCTTCCATCATCTCCTGATTCCCATGGCCCTCAACCGCACTGGTCGCGGCGCCGAGAGCTTGATTTTCCAGGCGATCGGAGCGACTATCCCAGAATAACCGGTCTAGATAAGCTGCATTCATTACGGTCGGGCAATTTCGCCAGTTTCCAGTGCCTTGATACGCGAGACATAGATCTTGACCGTCAGACCACCCGAACTGGTCGCTGTGACAATCGGCGCAGCTGACGCTCGCATCGCCCGACAGACGGTTTTCGAAATAGAGTATTTTCCCGAGTTCCACTTTAGGATCGTCGGAAAGCGGATACCCATCTTCGTCAACAGACTGAGGATTATCGGCCGGTATCGGAGGAGGTCCAAGCGCTGACAAGGCGTCAAATACCGGTTCAAGTGCCCCCGAAAACACGGTGGCACCGACCAGAAACAGGCCGACAAAGACTGGAGCGAACGGGATATTCAAGAGTCGACGCATCCTAATTACTGACCTCCAACCATTCGGCACTCACCTGGTATGCAGGACTTGGCATATCGGATATTTCGGGCATCGCCCGAGAGAGATTCTCCAGAAAGGAAACCACGTCTGTCATCTCAGTTGGCGTCAAGCCGAGACCTTCTCCTCGTTCGTCGTAAAAGCGGACGACTTCCTGCAGCGTTGAAAATACACCATTGTGCATGAAAGGAGCAGTATCAGCGACCTGGCGAAGATCCGGCGTGATGAAGGCTCCCCGATCCAATTCATTTTTAGTAACCGCGAATCGGCCGACATCCTGTCCAATCGTCATGTAGTCTTCGACCTCATGTTCCTTCAGATAAACCCGGTACGCAGTGTGCCTCAAAGGATCCTGAAAGATGATTGGATTTTCAGGTACGCCTGTTGAATGAGCCAGGGCATCCGTCATTCGCACTCCAGAGTGACAGGTGCTGCACTGGGCCTTTCCTCCGAACAAATCCCTTCCCCGTTGAACCGACGCACTCTCAAGGGACTCAAGCTCATCGCCCGTGGTCAGGGTGGTTTGAAACGCCACTAAGGATTGAATTACGCCATCGAAAGATGGTTCTGCCCCGAGGGCTCGTTCAAACAAAGCAACGTATTCAGGTACCTGCTTCATTCTCTCGGTGAGCAGATAGTCGTGCATGTTCAAAAAGAGCTTGCCCGTTATCATTTCTGCCGTGGGTTCAGACGGATCTGACCCTGAATACGCCCCGTCCCAGTAAAAAACAGTCCTGGAGGAGACGTTGATAAGCGATTTCGAATTCCGGAATCCATCTGATGCTGGATAGGTCTGGGAAAGCGGGGAGCCATCGGCCCAGCCGTGATTGGGATCGTGGCAGGTAGCACAACTGATACTTCCATCTCCTGACAGACGCTGATCGAAAAAGAGATAATTTCCGAGTTCGATCAGGGCCGCCTCATCATGCACCGGATTCTCGCCACAACCGTTCAGGGCCAACGCAAACAGCGGCAGCAAGAATGCCGCAATCGCCCAGCGCCGTCTAGTTCGATTCTTAATCGATAACAAATTCAAAGTTGGTTTCGGCGCCGTCGGGGCCGCTTATGGTTATCTCTCGGGATTGAACACCAAGCTTAGGATGCCATACGGAAACGGTATACGTTCCTGTCGGCACTTGGGAGAGTTCGAAATTGCCTGAGTCGTCGACAATCACTGAATAGGGATTGTCAGCAACAAAAACCCACCCTTGCATGAAATCATGCGAATCGCATTCGAGGCTTACGCGGTTTCCGCTGCGGGGATGCATCAATTGAGGAACGGCTCCCATTTCCGGTTGACTGATGTTGAACAATGATCGTCGAGCGCGCCCGAGCAACTCGTAGGCGTGGATATTATGCAGCGTTGCGTCGCTGTTGATGATGTCGATATCCACGGCGCGACGCATGACCTGAATGTGGGGTTGAAACCGGCAGATCTCCTGGTTGATGAAGCCCCCTGTCGGAGCGCTATCCCAGCGTTTTCCCTCGGTAATCTCCTCGATATACACGACCACATTTCTGAGTCCGCTCCTCTCGTCCACGTCGACCTCCGTCCGTTCCCGGTATCCCAGTCCGCATATCTCAACGTCTTTTGTAATCAACAGCCGCAGGGGAGCCGGCGCGTCGCCGCTCAGCGTCACCCTTCCGCGGATGGACGAGGTGTTTTCGAGGTCTACAACGACGTAATCCTGGGCCAAGACCGGTCCAGACG
>CALBJU010000021.1 GCA_937893205.1 uncultured Bacteroidota bacterium | reverse complement strand
TTGGCGCGGGACTCGCGGGATCTTCGGCGGCGTTCTGGCTCTCGCGCGAGGGTCAATCGGTGTGTGTGCTTGAAGCAGATTCGATTGCTGCTGGAGCCTCTGGGGTGGGCTTCGGCCTGGCCAATCCAATGATGTCGAGAAAGGGACGGCCCGTCTGGCGGGTACATGAAGCCCTGGCAGCTCTCGAAGAAATGGGCTGCTCGGGAAGACGGGGCATCCTGCGTCCCGCCAAAAATGAGGAGCAGGCAGACTATTTCAGAGAATCGTGCGGGTTGAGCCCGGACATAGGCGCCTGGATTCATTCGGAATCGGCCAGGGAGCGATTTCCGTTCTTGATCGCACCGTTCGGGCTCATTTCCATCCCGTCTGGAATTGCCGTCCAGATGGCCTCGCAGGTCAGATTGTGGCTGGAGGGCATCGATGTACGCGAAAACACGATCGTCAAAAGTTGGAAGGAATCAGGGCAGGGAGTTGAGCTCGATTTATCAGACGGTTCCTCGTTGTCTGCCGACAGGATGGTGCTGTGTTCGGGCAGTGCTCTCTTGAGAGACCCCAAAACTCAACATCTAAATCTGCACGGGATAAAAGGTCAGACGATTCGTGTGCGTAAGCCAGACGCGCTTCCGGAAGCGCTGCCATCCCTTTCCGGCTTCGGGTACGTGGTGGACGAAGGCAATGGGATACTGACGATCGGCGGTGGTTTTCAGCACCAGTGGTCGACTCAGTTGGCGACGCCCGAAGCGACTACTGATCTGCTGGACACGGTGTCCCACATGGTCAAGGGGATCGATGGGGCAGGGATAATTGAACAGTCGGCTGCCATTCGCATGACCGTGCCGGGTACGCGTCTGCCTATGATTGGACCCCTCTGTAGTTCGGGACGCGTGTGGATATTTACGGGCTTGGGATCGAAGGGTATACTCATGGCAGCCCTCCTGGGAAAAAATATTCTTCGATTTTTTTCCGAACCGGAGACCATTCCACCGATTTGTGGGGTTGTCAGACGAGATGCAAACTCCTAAAATGGAGATGACCGGTATTTTGCCGGTGAATCGCCACACTGAACGAACATGAACGACGTGACCACGACTAAAATCGCCGATATCCTCGGCCAGGAAGCTTCCTATCTGCTCGACCATAAGAGCACGACCATCGATGCCTCTCAGTTACATCTGCCGGGATCCGATTTTGTCTCACGCATCTGGATGAATTCGGATCGCAATATTCCGACGCTCAATTCGATGCAGCGCCTTTTTGGCCACGGTAGACTGGGTGGTACAGGCTATCTCTCGATTCTACCTGTCGATCAGGGAATTGAGCACGCGGCAGGGGCCTCTTTTGCGAAGAATCCAATCTATTTCGACCCGGAAAATATCGTCAAGCTGGCCAGTGAGGGTGGATGTAACGCGGTGGCTTCCACATACGGTATTCTGGGATCGGTCGCGCGCAAATATGCGCACCGAATTCCGTTCATCATGAAGTTCAATCACAATGAGCTTCTGACCTACCCGAACACCTTCGACCAGATCCTCTTTGCCCGCATCGAAGAAGCATGGAATATGGGCTGCGTAGGAGTCGGAGCGACCATCTATTTTGGTTCAGAAGAATCCGGCCGCCAGCTGGAAGAGGTGTCGGAGGCGTTCGCTCTTGCGCACGAACTTGGTATGATGACAATCCTCTGGTGCTATATGCGAAATAGCGGATTCAAGGT
>CALBJU010000020.1 GCA_937893205.1 uncultured Bacteroidota bacterium | reverse complement strand
CCCTGTTTGGTTCGGTGAACCGCCTCTTTTCCCTGGATATCGACGGCGATGTTATTGTCGCGGGTCTTGGGCGATCCGATCAGACGGGTGGCGAAAACGTACAGACCGCAGCCGGTTTTCTCATCTCTGAAGACGGAGGTGAAACGTTTTCGTACCGTTTTCCACAGCTGGACGGATCAGAGGATGACACCCAGGTTTACGGGATTTCGATTCTGCCTGCGCTTCCTGTTATTGTACCCCAGCAGAGTCCTCCCTTTGATATAGATTTTGATCCGGCTACTGGAGACATCTTCGTTGCTGGATGGGCGAGTGGCATCAGAAGGTCTTCTGATATGGGGCGCACCTGGTCTCGGGTGGTCCTGCCGCCGGATGACCTCGACTTTATCACACCCGATCAGCCGTACTCGTTCAGCGTAGAGCCTCAACGCGGGGGCATGGGATCTCTGAATCACATGGGGTTTTCTGTCCTCGTGGATGGAAGCGGGCTTATCTGGGCAGGGACCGCGAGCGGACTGAATCGATCGCCGGATGGCGGCTACACCTGGCAGCGCTTCAAGGCAGATGGCACGGGCGGGTCGTTGACCGGTGACTGGATAATCTCCATCGAAGAGCAGGTGTTCGACTCCCAGCGAATCATCTGGGCGGCCACCTGGAATACCAGCGATTCCGGTGGAGGTACCGGCCGCTTTGGTGTCACCTTCACCCGAGATGGTGGACAGACCTTTGAGCAAACTCTTCTCGGCGAACGGGTGTACGATTTCGCCTTCGACGGCGAATTGGTATATGTCGCTGGAGAAAACGGATTGTTCATCTCGTCAAATCTGGGCGGATCCTGGGATTCTATCGATCAGTTTCGAGATCGGGTGGTCAGTAATCGGCTTGTGCGGCCGGGATCGAGTGTTTTTTCCGTCGAGGTAGATCAGGGCATCCTCTGGGTGGGTACGTCGGACGGACTATTGAAATCGGTTGATGGGGGTCAGTCATGGAGCATTTTCCGGGTTCAGGTACCCCTGCATCCAGAGACCTCGAGTTTGTCCGTTCCCAACGTGGATACGTACGCCTATCCGAACCCGTTCTCACCGAGCGATGACCGTTTCATCAGGATCAAATACGAGCTTCAAGGTACTGGTAACGTCGATATTCGAATATTCGATTTCGGAATGAATCTGGTCCGCCAACTGTCAGAATCTTCCGTCAGCGGGACCTACGAGTCGCTATGGGATGGAACAGATGAACGCGGCATCAGGGTGGCAAATGGCGCCTATTTTTACGAAGTGAGCGCCAGTGGAGATCGTTTTCGCGGCAAGATCCTGGTGATCGAATGAGTACTTTTCGCAGCATTCTCCTTGTTTTGGTTTTCTCCTGCGGGGTGGCCGCGAGTGCACAGGCCCAGTACGCCGGGGCTTTTTCGAGGATTGGCTTCGGGGCCAGAGGGATTTCCATGGGAAATGCCCTGGCTGCAGACGTATTCGGTGCGGCGAGTACCTATTACAACCCGGCACATGCCCCGTTGGCTGAGGGTCAGTATCTGGAGGCTTCAATTGCCACACTCAGTTTCGACAGATCACTTCAGTTTCTACAGATTGGAGCGCCCCTGCAGCAGCGGGCGGGATTTGCGATCGGAATCATTCACGCCTCCGTGTCCGATATAGATGGCAGGGATAACAGTGGATTTCACACCGGTAATCTTTCCGTCGACGAATATGCCGGATTCCTGTCCTTCGGACTTCGGTTCAGCGATAAGGTCAGTGGTGGGATAAATCTTCAGCTATTTCGGACCGATCTGTTTGATGGCCTGGAGCCGGCACGTACCATTGGTGTTGATATTGGACTGGCCGTACGACTCTCTGATTCGTGGGCAACCGCGATCGTTCTGGATGACTTGCTGGCACGATATTCCTGGGATTCATCCGACCTTGGAAGTGGAGGAAGGAACGTGACGGATTCGTTTCCGCGTCGAATTCGTCTAGGGTTGACCAATCGAAGATTCGGTAATACTCTGTTATTGTCGGCGGAGTTTGAGTCGCGTACAACAAACGTGGACTCCTACACGACCGTGACGCGTATTTTTGGCGATTCGCCGGCTGAGACGAGAGAAGAGACGAGTCTGACTCTGCGAGAGTCTCGCTTTCGGTTTGGCGTTGAGTATGTCCCGGCCGATGGATTTGCCATACGGGCGGGAATGGAGCAACTCGGTAGTGAAGTGCTCGACTCCGTACGTCCGTCTGCAGGATTCATGGCGGAACAGCCGATGGGCGAGCTTTTACTTCGGGCCGAGTATGCATTTGGTTACGAGGCGAAAGCAGCTGGAACCATGCATCTGATCAGTATCAAATTGTTTCTATAGTCTGTGTGACTCACATGCGCATAGTTATCACATGCCTGATGATTTTGACCGCTGTTTCTGACAGGGGTGCGGCGGCTCAGGGATCTGGTCTGTCGTTTTTGGCGCTCGGCACGAACGCCGAGGCGCTGGCGAGAGGGGGAGCCGGGGTGGCAACCGCCCGAGGAGCATCTGCGACGTACTGGAATCCAGCGGGACTGGCTTCTGGTCAGACCCGAGAAATCGCTGTTTCCCATCACGTGTGGATAGCTGACATACGCACCTACGCCTTGACAGGGGCCTTTTCCATCGGAGAGAAAACCGGATTGGGAATATTCGCGGTCGCCACGAGTTCGGGCGATCTTGAAGCCCGTCAAACTCCTGGAGAATCGGACGGATTTTTTGATGCACAGTTTGTGAGCGTCGGCGCTTCGCTGGCCAGAGCCATGGGCCCTTTTCGAGCCGGTGTCTCTGTAAAATTTCTGTCAGAGCGAATTTTCGCCAACTCGGCAAATGGGTACGGCTTTGACCTGGGTGTTCAGACTGATTTGATGGACGGAGGAATTCACCTGGGTGCTTCCTATTCCAACCTCGGAAAGATGGAAAAACTCAACGCCGAAGCGACAGAGCTTCCGAATATCGTGAGAGTGGGCGCGGAGATTTTTCCTTTTAAAATGGTGACCGCAGTGGATGGCGCCAGCCTGCTGTCCACGTCCCTGGTCTTCGAGATTTCCCGTAACTATGTCACCGAGGCAACTCAACTCCATATTGGAATTTCCGGAGAGGTCCTCGAAACGGTCACCGCAAGGATCGGATATCTTTCGAACGATCCACTTCGCGAATACTCTGCGGGCATTGGCCTCGAAATCACCGATCTCGTCTTCGACTACGCGGTATTGCCGTTCGAAGACGGATTTGGTGGACCTGCCCACATTTTGACGTTGACGTATTCCTGGTAGCAGATCTTGCTGGGCGATCAGCCGCAAGTAGGGCCTCTCAGTAGCTTTACTCCCCGAGAGCTCTGAACATCTCCAACAGTGCGGCTGGCCCTTTTCCTGATACTCCTGTGCGAATTCTAAACGTGCACCAGAGATCGATGATCAACATCTGTGCTGCGTGTATCGGCACGGCAATCCAAAAGCTTTTCGCTCTCCAGACCAGAGCACCGATTAATACTCCGCCCACGATTGAAAGGAGAGCCTCGGGCAGAGGTTTATCAAAATGCAGGATGGCAAAGGGGACAGCTTGTACAAATATCGCCATGATCCCGAAGGTGCGAGCGGTACCGAACAGCACGAAACCGCGCCACAGATACTCCCAGCCCATCCAGTAGAACAGGAAAAATGCTTCGTAAACCAGAAACACACCCCAGTCCTGCGAGGCCGGAACAAAGTGCGGATAATTCTCCTGAAAGGAAGCAGAATCGGACAGAAACCAGGTCCCAATGAGCACGACAGGTAGATAAATCGCCGCCACACGGAGAGCGAATTTGTGGTCGCCTCGTCCCAGTCCCATCCCGCGGACCGGTACTTTGAAGCCGAATCGGAGGATGCAGACAGGAAGGATGAAACCAAGGAATCCTTGCATGCCAAACCACCAGATCCAGGACGCCAGTCCTGGCTGGTCGATGCCCAGAAGGGGAGCTATTTCTCTCCGGAAAAGCCCCCTGTCGCCGAATTTCATCTGCAGGATGATCGACAATGCGGCGAAAAGAAGAACTACAGCCGTCTGGAGATCGACTCTCTGGAGAGCGCTTTGCGCCCGCGACAATTCACCCCTAATGTTGAGGCTCATACCCGTGTGTGTTATCCGTTAGACGTGCCGCTCGGCATGATACGAAGAACGAACGAGGGGGCCGCTTTCGACGTGCTCGATACCTTTTGATTCCCCGATTTCCTTATACCACTCGAACATATCCGGATGGATGTACTCGTCGACGGGAAGATGCATACGCGTGGGCTGCAAATAC
>CALBJU010000019.1 GCA_937893205.1 uncultured Bacteroidota bacterium | reverse complement strand
GGAGGGGCGGCAGGGGCCGGTCTTCGATACGCGGTATCCGTGGCGGCCGTTCGAATCGGATCGGGTCCCTTTCCATGGGGCACACTCATGGTGAATGTACTGGGGTCTCTGGTAATTGGATTTATCTGGGCTCTTCTCGGCGAAAGCAGTGGACAGGAGCGCACTGACGCGCTCTTTTTCATAGGACTGCTGGGCGCTTTCACCACCTTTTCGGCATACGCGTTGGAGAGCATGCAGCTGTATCAAGACGGAAAACTTGGGATCGCGCTTGCAAACGCTCTGGCCAATAATGTGGGCGCCTTGATGGCCGTGGTGATTGGATTTGCCATTGCCAGAGCGCTGTTCGGACTCACCGACTAGTCCACTTCCCATGTCCGAACGCGAAAATATTGTCTCAGCGATTGTTCGAACGGCTGTTAATTGGAAAAATCTTGAGTATCCAATTCGCCAAGATGCCATCGACCGATCCCTGGAAGCAGATAACTGGTTTACAGAAGCTGCCATCAATTTTGCAGTGAACCAGCAAATGGATCTACTCTCAGAGCCTGAGCTGACGGCGTGGCAATCAGAACTTGGCTGGAAGGAAGACTCGTGTGTGGGGGTATTGAACCCCGGGAATATTCCCTTCGTCGAACTCCAGGATTTTCTGGCGGTCGTTCTGAGCGGGCAAACGTATAAAGGCACGCTTTCCAAAAAGTCACCCGCGTTATTTCCGGCATTTCTTTCAGACGTGCTGGAAGAGTATCCCGATTTGAGGGCAGACCTCACGGATCTGGACGAGATTCTGGAATCTGCCGATGCAATTATTGGCTCGGGTAGTAATGAGACCATGGCCATGGTAGGGGATCGGGCTGAAGCTGAAGGAATACCTATAATACGTTGCTGGCTAAGGCCAAGTAGCTATTCAGTTGCCATTCTGGAAGGCCGCGAAAATGAAGACGCGCTCATTTCACTGGCGGAAGATGTGCTACTGCATGAGGGTCAGGGGTGTCGAAACGTTTCCTTGGTCTTCGCTCCCGCCAAAATGAGCATCGATCCAGTCCTGGACGCGTTTGCTACGTTCAGGGGCATGTTTTCGGCCCATCCAAACACCACTGGCACGCTCAAAATGCAGCAAGCATTTTTGAAAGCGGTTGAAACGCCCCACGCTTTTGCGGACGACCACCAATTCTTGATATCCAGGGGAGAAGCTGAGGTCCAGCTTCCAGGGCACCTGCGCTGGGTGTCCTACCAGAATTTTGATGAGGTGACGAATTGGTTGGCGCAAAACAGAGCCCAAACTCAGTGCATAGTGTCCGATTCAAGGATGAGTAGATTGATTGAGGACGTTCAAGGATTGGGTACCTCGCAACGTCCCGCATTGGATTGGAAGCCGGATGGAATGGCACATTCTTCGTTTTTCAGGCACATTTAGCCACCGAGAGACGTTAAAGGGGTACGCTGAGGATTATTGGAAACCACCGATACACATACCGAATCAACCGAATCCGCTCCTGAAAAGGATTCCGGAGGCAATTCATCTGGCCGCCTGGGTCGAATTGCGGCGGAGTCCAAGGGATTGGTCGATGATGTAAAGGAGTGGGTGGAATTGCGGGTTCAGCTTCTCCAGATGGAGATTGAAGAGAGAATCGAGACTGTCGCCAATCAAGTTATATCTGTGATCGCAGTAGCTGTTTTGGCGCTATTTACGGCTCTTTTCTTACTGCTCGGAGCGGCCCAGTTTCTTGGCGAGTGGCTTGGCCGGGACGCCTGGGGGTATCTAGTAGTTGGAGTAGTACTCGCCCTGGTGACCGTTTTTATTCACTCGTCCAAGCCTCGCTTCATAAAGCGTCTACCCGATACCGGGTCCAATAAGAACGTAAAAGCCTTGCCTGATCAAAAAGAGAGTATCCAGTTGACAGAAACAGCTCCTCCGACGTCGGCTGGCGCCAAGACCGACGATTCAGTTGAGGAAACGACTTCGAAATCTGAGAATGGGGAGTCGTCCAATCAATGAGTGATAAGTTGACCAAAGAGGAAGTTGAGGAAAAGCTGCGATCGAAGGGGGAGGATATCTCGAACCGGTTCGAAAGTATTGAATCGAATATCCCAGGACGTAAGAATCCGATTGTAACCGCTTTTAGAGAGAAAAAAAGTCTCAAAATTGGGCTTGCGGTTGGCGCCGGTCTTCTTGTAGGTCTGTTTCTGTTCCGATCTCGTTCGGGTAGGGGCCAACCTGACTACGGTGATGGACTCGATGGACTCAGTGGAAAGCTTGGACGCAGGATCTCTGACATGCTGGAGAACGGCGAAGATGCTGATGAGGCCGTCCGAAGGGCACTCCGTGAACATCCCCCCGTCCTTCAGTACGGACCTGGAGCGGAGGGCGTCTTCTCAGGAGCTTTGAAGCAACTGACTCGAGTGGGCGCCAATATCCTTGCCTCGGAATTGTCGGATTATCTGAAAACGAGGCTGGTGAAGGAGGCCGAAAACTCCGACTCGAAGAACAGTTAACCGGAATCAATTTCGCCTCTTCCTCGTGCAAGTGCACCTTTTAATTCTGACGGATGCAAGACCCACACCGCTCTATGCGAATCATTCTTTTTGGACCTCCCGGAGTTGGAAAGGGCTCACAGGCTCAATTTCTTTCCGAGCGTGAAGATGTGACCCACGTTTCCACGGGAATCCTGCTGCGTCGTGCTATCGAAAGCGGTACGGATCTGGGTCGGAAGGCGCAGGGATACGTTGAATCGGGCGAGCTGGTACCTGGGGTACTGGTTCGGAGCCTAGCTGAAGACGCGGTCAGCGCCTGTAATTTTGAACGGTATGTCCTCGATGGCTATCCCCGAACCATTGAGCAGGCCGAGTGGATCGATGCATTTCTGGAAGAAAATCAGGCGCCGATCGATACGGTTCTCAGCCTTAAAGTGCCGAATTCCGTAATCGTAGATCGGCTGTCGAAGCGCCGGGTACACAAGATCACAGGAGAAAATTTCCATCTGGATTTCAAGCCTGCACCATCGGATGTTGACCCCTCGCTCATCATTCAGCGAACAGACGATATGCCCGACGCCATTCAACACCGTCTGGAGATTTATGATGAGGAGACTCATCCCGTTCAGGCGTATTATCGAGAGCGAGGGCTATTGCGGGAAATTGACGGAAACGGGGCTTTCGAAGAGGTATATGGCAGAATTTTGAGTGCCATTCGCGTATCTGTCAGCTAACAGAAGCCAGTTCACCAAGATGGATGATCGCCATGTTCTGGAATTTCTTCAGCTGAATCTGGAGGATGTAAACTCTGCACTTTCGACTGTTGTCGAGGGCGATACTCCGGCGCAGCTGTACGAGCCTGCTCGTTACATTCTCGCTTCATCTGGAAAGCGATTCAGAGCACAATTGGTTCTGGCGGCCAGCTCGATTTTCGAGGGAAGTAGAGAAGTTGCTCTGAAGGCTGCAGTCGCTGTGGAGGTATTTCATCTCTTCACCCTGGTTCATGATGACATCATGGATCGATCGGATTCCCGAAGAGGCATTGCCACAATACATGCGAAATGGGACGAACCGACCGCCATCTTGACCGGCGACTTTCTTCTCGGGCGCGCCTCGGAAATTCTTCTCGCCTATCCAGATGATCGGCTTAGGAGGGTGCTGGATCGTTTCTCAAACACCGTCCGGATTCTTTGCGAAGGTCAGATTCGGGATATGAGTTTTGAGCAGCGTGATGATGTCTCTCTCGATGAGTATCTAGAGATGATCGATCAGAAAACCTCGGCACTGTTGCAGACCGCTCTCGTATTTGGAGCCCTGACGGGTCCGGCAGATTCTTCTCATTATACTCAACTGGATCTGATTGGTCACCATCTCGGTCGCGCGTTTCAGATCCAGGATGATCTTCTTGATCTTGTAGCAGATTCTTCTGAATGGGGAAAACCTATCGGCGGAGACCTGACCTCTGGAAAGAGGTCTTTTCTGCTTCTCAAAGCGCTTGAGCTCGAGCGAATCTCAGGAGATCGCTATTTTCACGAGGTTCAGAAGAGTGGTGGACTGGATTCCTCCTACCTGAAGGAAGCACGCCTAAAAATGGATGACCTTGGAGTTACCGAGTCCGCCCGTTCATCCGTTATATTGCACTCGGAGGCGGCGCTCAGCGGAATAAATAATCTTCCCGCAGGAACGGGTAAAGATGCCTTGATTGCCCTCACGGAAAAAATGCAGCGTCGACTTTACTGAGACTCGAATACCCCATGGTTGAAAAAGAAGTAACGGTTACGAACCGGGCCGGCCTACATACGCGTCCCGCATCCATGATCGTCCGCACTGCTGCAAAATATGAATCTGATTTTTTCATTCAGAAGGACGGATTCGAGATAAACGGGAAAAGCATCATTGGGGTAATGGCACTCGCTGCTGAACAGGGAGCGAAACTAATGCTGATCTTTGACGGCACCGACGAGGGAGAGGCGGCCCGGGCGATGATGGATCTTTTTGAAAGCGGTTTCGGAGAAGTGAAATAGGAAGTGTTTTCTCTATGGCGAGACATCGAACAGAACTGCAGGAGTCTTCTCCGGATGGGAAGCCCCCCTTTCACAGGAAAGGAATCGGGGTTTCACCGGGAATCGCAATTGGTCCGGCGTATCTGTACGCGCGGATTTCGTTTGAAGTTGAAAAACGCTCGATTGATGATGACAAGCTGGAATTCGAAGTTACTCGATTTGAAAGCGCGGTAAGGAAGGCAGAGAGGGATCTGCACAAGATCATCGACGTGACCCGGGAAAAACTCGGGGAAGAGAGTTCCTCGATATTCGAGGCCCAACTTCTCATCCTTCGCGACGAAGCGGTCTACCCTGAGGTCGTCAAATACATCCAGAGCCATGAAGTGAATGCTGGCTACGCGGTTCAGACGGTGATGGGCAAGCACCGTCAAATGATGGAAGCATCGGACAGCGAATATCTTCGCGAGCGAGCCAACGATCTGTTGGACATTCAGGAGCGGATCGTGCGGCATCTGCGCCGCGGCAGAATTCTCTCCGCTGTCGAGGAGGAGACGATCGTGGTTGCAGAGAGTCTGACGGCGGCCGACATCATTTTATTCAGTCGTCGCGGCATCCTCGGTTGCGCGACAGATTTTGGTGGACCGACTTCTCACGTTTCCATAATGGCGAGGGCTCTCGCTCTGCCTTCCGTGGTCAGTATGCACGGTATCACGGGTGAAGTTCAAACGGGAGACATGCTCATTCTCGACGGCATCAAGGGTGAACTCATCGTCAATCCGGACGAGGAAACGCTTGCTGCGTATCGAACCATGCAGGAGCGGTATGCGCGGTTGCTTCAGCGTGACAAACAGCTGCTCCATCTGCCAGCAGAAACCCTCGATGGCCATCGCATTCAACTTCAAGCCAATCTGGAATTGAAGGAAGAACTGGACCTGCTCGCGGCTTACGGCGCTGAGGGCATTGGTCTTTTTCGGACAGAAATGCTTCTTCTGATGGAAGGAAAGGTGCTGGTGACAGAAGAAGAGCAGTTTGAAAACTATAAGAATGTCGTAGACGTCGCGTCTCCAGGCGAGACCACGTTTCGGATCCTGGACCTCGGGGGAGACAAAATGCTCCCAATGGGCCATCGTGAACACAATCCATTTTTGGGATGGCGTGGAATCCGCATAATGCTGGACAAAAAGGATCTTCTGATCCCTCAGCTCCGCGCGATTCTCAGGGCCAGTATTTTTGGTCCGACCCGGATCTTGCTCCCAATGATCACGTCGCTCAGCGAAGTTCGAGAATTCCAAGAAGTGTTGACCAGCACCATGAACGCACTGACCGAAGAGGAAATTCCGTTCAATCCAGATGTGCCCCTCGGAATAATGGTGGAGGTCCCCTCAGTTGCACTGATGGCGGACCTGTTCGCAAAGGAAGTGGATTTTTTCTCCATCGGCACAAACGACCTGACGCAGTATGTATTGGCCGTTGATCGGGGCAACGACCTTGGCGATGAATTGTATGACGAAATGCACCCGGCAGTGCTGAAGCTGATAA
>CALBJU010000018.1 GCA_937893205.1 uncultured Bacteroidota bacterium | reverse complement strand
AATGAAGACATCGAGATCTGCTTGCCGTTTTCTGAGAATTCGCCCAGAGAATTGAACTGCGGTAAAAGCAGCTGCTGTGGCTGGATAAGTTGTCGTCGGTGTGCACCGACCACTTTTCGAACGCCGATCTCAGCACGCCTCTTCAACGCCCGGGATACGGTCAAATTCACGTAGTTGAATGCCGCCATGCCAATCAGTAGGAGCGCAAAGAGGGAAAAGACGATCGCGAATACTCCTGGGAGGACATCTCCGATTTCATTGGAAAGATCCTTCCCCAGATTGATCGCAGTAATTGATTGCAGTGAATAGGCAGCGGGATCACTCTTAGAAGAGGTGTGGTGAGCCACACCCATAATGTTCGCAACGTCCTCAATGCGAGAAATGGAGGCTCCATTTCGAAGCATGAGATAGTTATAGAATCGTGTGTTGTTGCCCCAACTATCCAGGGGATTCGCGTCCTGATCGGCATACAACGACCCAAGCGTAGAAAATGAAATAAGAACGTCAAAATCCAGATGCGTGCGCCGCTCCGGACGCGCCAGGACTCCAGTCACTTCGAACATGCCCGTCGCACGCTCGACCAATTCGCCTATCGGGTCCCTATCTGGAAACAGTCTCCCTGCAAGCTCTTCGGTAATAACAATCTGAAAAGGACGTGAGAGAGCGTGTTCCGGATTTCCCTTTACGAATTTAAAGTCGAAGAACTCAAAGAATGTTGGCTGCACATAAAGTCCCGCGAAGGTGGACATGCGACCATCATCGCGCGTCAGTTCCCCCCGTGTGCGCATCATCTGAACAATCGACTCAACGTCATCCAGCTCACGCATAAGTTCTGGGCCCAGCATCACGGATGACGTCGCCGTCTCAAAGCTTCCCCAACTCTCCGTCACACCCGAAGTGATTCGATAAATGCGATCCGCATTTTCATGAAAACTGTCATCTGAACGAAAATCCTGGATCATCGTCAGGATGAGGAGGCACACCGACATGCTAAGCGCCAATCCGAGCACATTGATGATCGAGAAGCTCTTGTACTTATTGAATTGGCGTAGAGCAACGGTCAGATAACTCTTGAGCATGGTATGTTGCCAGATTAGATCCCGAACGAATAGTCGCGGAACGAGTGAGAAAACGGCCCACCAGAGCCAGAGGACAGCTAGAAACGGGCTGTTCTCTTCGGAGCGCGAGCGATAGGTCCATTCGATGTCACCGATCAAACAGTGATGATCCTCGCCCAGGATGCGCTCCGCCGCGCGTATTATGAATGGTGCGCGCCGATTCATCCGCGTGCCAGTCTATCAGCGGCCGAAGTCGCCCAGCCTTCCCAGGCTTTTGTCTGGAGGGAATCGATTGCTGCCAGGGCAGCCTGCCCCCTGGCGGTCACTTCATAAAATCGCTTGCGACGACCACCTCGCTTTTCCGTGGGAGCGGCCTCTCGGGTCTTCAGCAAGCCCCGCTTTGCAAGGCGCTCCAGCGGGATATAAACCGCGCCAATGGAGACTGACTTACCGAGCAGTTCCGCCATGGCGTCCTGAATGGACAGGCTGTATGCATCCTTCCGCAATTTCCAGACAGTCAGAAGAAGTAATTCTTCGGTTCGAGTGAGCAGTTTCATTGGGCTGGTGACGAACTTCGATGTTTATTGAACGATTTCTTTTATCGTATAAAACAAAAGGAAGTTGCGGGCCGCTTAAACAATATTTCGAATGGCACTAATGGCACTCATATCAGGTAAAAACGCTAGATAACGCCCAGATGACGCTTCATGATGTCATCCGCATGCTTCACGGATCTCGAATAGAAATCTGCCCTGAGGCGCATGAGCTCGCTATCGGACAGATCGCCTGCTGCCCCGAACGCTTCAATCCTGGCGGAGTACGCGGCGTGCAGCGCCATGGCCGCGGCAACGGAAATGTTATAGCTCTGTACAAATCCCGGTGACGGAATAACGCAGGTAAAGTCCGCTTCGGCCAGCATTGCCTGACTGATTCCTGCCCTCTCGTTGCCGAAAACCAGAGCGGTCTTTTTTGTGAAGTCAATTTCAGCAAGCGGTCGGGCCTCCTCGCTCAAATGGGTAACCACGATCTGATAGCCGTCGTGCCGCAGGGAGGCAACGCACTGCGCAGGAGATTTCCACACCGAGACATCCAACCACTTCTGTGCACCCTGCGTAGTTCGCTTCGAATATTTAAGGGTCAGATCTCCCGTCACGATGTGGAATGACTGAAACCCCAGACCCTCGGCTGTGCGCATGACCGCGCTCACATTGCCTGTGTTTGTGAGTCCCTCCACTACAGGCGCGATGGCGTAGGTTCGCTCACCAAGCACCACCTCGATGCGATCCTTCCTGTTCTCTTCCAGGTGGGGGGCGAGGATTTCGACGACCTTTTCAGGTCCAATGATCTGGTCCTGGAAGTGATATCCTGTGAAGCGCACTCCACTGGATTCAAGCAGACTCGTCATTTCTTGTTCGGGGTTCTCCATCACTCAATCAAAAGGTGCTCCAAACTGGCACTCATTGGGCGAAAGATCAACCGTCCCGGTCCAATGAATCGTCCTCAGGAAGGGTAATTGCCCTACGATCCGGGAACCGGGTTGAGTGCCCCGCATCGAAGGAAGGCTCTCTTTTATGTACCACCTCCAACTTGAATGAACCTGCACGGAAAGATCGTCGTGATTACCGGGGCCAGCTCTGGCCTGGGATCCCAATTTCCCCAGTCCCTGATCGAACAAGGAGCACGGGTTTATGGTCTTGCTCGCCGAAAGAAAAAGTTGGACGAGCTGGAGAAAAATCTCGGCCACAGCTTCGTGGAGATCGAGTGTGATATTTCTCTCGAAAAAAAAGTCGAAGCTGCGTTCAAGCACATCCTCGATATTGAAGGTCGGATTGACGTCCTGGTGAACAACGCGGGGATTGGAAAATTTGGACCGGCTGACGAGGTATCCGTCGCAGACTGGGATCTTCAGATGAATGTCAATCTCAGGGGAGTGTTTTTGTGTACGCGTGCAGTACTCCCAGCAATGAAAGCGCAGAATGAGGAGACAGGTTTTGGCGGCCACATCGTCAATATTTCGTCCGTTGCGGGCCTGTTGGGCAATCCCAATATTAGCACGTACAACGTGACCAAGTTCGGAATGAAGGGGTACAGTAATGCACTCTTCAAAGAGGTGCGACAGGATGGGATCAAGGTCTCCTGCTGCTTCCCGGATTCAATACAGACCGAATTCTTCGACGTTGCGGGAATCCCGATATCTGCGAACCCCATGACGCCCGACCAGATCAGTTCGACGCTGATCCATGTTCTCGAAACTCCAGACAACTACCTCATCACAGAGGTTGTCATGCGGCCTTTGAGACCGAAGGGGTAGAAAACGATATTGCTCTCTCAATGACCCCATGAAAATCTGACCCTGTATGAAACGTCGCCAGTTTGTTCGAAAAGCTTCTCTGGCCGCAGCCGGCGGCGCCGTCATCTCAGGGTGCTCCACCGGCGAGTCCGAAGGAGGAGTCGCAGCCATCCAGACGCGGCCGCGCATCAATTGGCGATTGACATCCAGTTTCCCCCGCTCTCTGGATACCATCTTTGGAGCTGCTGAAGTGCTGGCGAATCGAGTTTCTGAGATTACAGGTGGTCGATTTACCATTCGTGTGTTTCCTGGCGGCGAACTGGTACCCGCCACTCAGGTGCTGGAGACCGTTCAGAAAGGAACAGTCCAGATGGGCCATACTGCCAGCTACTACTTCACGGGCTTGAACCCCGCGCTGGCGTTCGACTGCACCGTCCCTTTCGGCCTGAATGCGCGTCAATTCGCAGCCTGGATGTATTACGGCGAAGGACTCGAGCTTACACGGGGCCTGTTTGCCGATTTCAATATCATCAATTTTCAGGGTGGGAATACAGGAGTGCAGATGGGTGGCTGGTTTCGTCATCAGGTCGAAACGCTCGCAGATTTCCGCGGATTGAAGATGCGCATCCCAGGATTCGGCGGTCAGGTGATGGCCGAGCTGGGAGCCAATGTGCAGATGCTGGCTGGTGGTGAAATATATCCTGCTTTAGAACGTGGCGTGATCGATGCTGCAGAATGGTCTGGACCCTACGACGACGAGAAGCTCGGCTTCTATCAGATTGCCAAGAACTACTACTATCCGGGTTGGTGGGAGCCAGGACCGGGGCTGAGTTTCTATATCAATCGAGATGATTGGGCCAAGCTGCCCTCCGATTATCAGGCCGCCCTCGAATCGGCCGCTGCAGAGGCGAATATCGGAATGATGGCAAATTATGACGCCAAGAATCCACCAGCATTGGCTCGTTTACTGGACAAGGAAGGAGTGACCATCAGGCCATTTTCTGAGGAAGTCATGAGGAAGGCGCAGGAAATTACATTCGACATCCTGGCCAGTGAAGCTGCCTCCGATGCGGGTTACCGGGCGGTCTATGAGAGCTATGATGCCTGGCGAATCTCTTCAAATCGCTGGTTGGACACGGCAGAGAACACTTACGCCACGTTTGCCTTCCAAGGAGGAAAATAACCTGATGGCTTCCTATCGCTCGGTAACAGTGTATTGCTCGTCGAGCGACAAAATCGATGACGTCTTCACGGACGCTGCCAAGCAACTGGGCCAGATCTTTTCCGAAAATCACGTCCAACTGGTCAATGGCGGAGGACGTGTCGGTCTCATGGGTGTCATGGCCAGATCCGTACACGAACACGGTGGACGCGTCGTTGGAGTCATTCCCCATGCCCTCAAGAATCTGGAAGGCATCGCGTATTCAGAGTCCGATGAGCTGATTCTGACCGACACGATGCGCGAACGCAAACGAATCATGTTTGAGCGGAGCGATGGATACGTCGCGATGGCGGGTGGTTATGGAACCCTCGAGGAATTCCTGGAAGTCCTGACCCTTAAAAAGCTTGGATATCACGACAAGAATATTGTGCTATTGAACACGGCCGGCTTTTACGACGAGTTGATCGGCTTCTTCAGGAAGATGACCGATGCTGGCTTCGCGAAGGATCCCGCAGAAAAGTATTTCCAGATGGTTGATAAAGCTGAAGACGTCTTGCCTGCACTCGACCTGAGAAACTAGTGATACAGGTTAACCGGTTCGTCACTCCGAAAACGTCACGATTTGCTCAGATCGGAGAGCTATCGTCCTCTACCAGAGAACTGGTATTCGCGTTGCACGGCTACGGACAACTTGCCTCCGACTTCGCCAAGGTAGTGAGCCCCATCGCATCTGAGGGCCGGGTAATCATCTGCCCCGAGGCGTTGTCCCGCTTTTACACGCATCACAGAAGTCGTACGGTCGGCGCGACCTGGATGACTTCTGAGGATCGTGAGTACGAGATCATGGACTATGTGACGTATCTCGGGGGCCTTGCGTCGGCGCTGGTCGAAGAGACATCTGAGGAAGTCTCAGTCACTGTTTTAGGGTTCTCACAGGGTTGCCCGACCGCAAGTCGGTGGGTCGGAAATGGCCACCTAAAGCCCCAAATGGTCATATTATGGGGTTCTGGTCCCGCTCACGACCTGTCGGATGAAGAGTGGGATGCGCTGGCCGATGTGCCTGAGATCCTACTGGTAGCGGGTTCGAATGACAACTTCCTTCCCGAAGACAGGATAATCAGCGCCGAAGAAGATCTGAGGGACCACCAGTGCTCCTATCGGACCATCCGCTACGACGGGGGGCATGAGCTCAACGCAGAACTGCTAACAACGCTGTTTGATTGAGATCAGAATCGACGCCGCACCTGAAGCGGCTGCTCGGCTTAGTTTCCGCGCGATCTGAAAAAGCGCCACTTATTGCGGGGACGCTCAATCTTGTTCTTGTCGTGCCGCGGAAGAAGCACTTCATTCCCGCCGTGGTCGCGCGTGATGATGTAGGATTTTTTGACCAGCGCACGCACCTTCTGGAGCGACATTCCAGTCATGATTGCGATGGTTGTCGTCCGAAACCCCTTGCGCACCATAGCAATCACTCGCTCACGGTTCTGAATCTCCTGATCCGCTTTGGACGCCTTTTCTTCCGACTTGGACGCGATGCCTGCTCGTTCCAGGCGAGCGTGAACGGCCTCGAGTCCCATCCCAAAGGCCTTTGAAATCTCAGTCGCACTCAGTCCTTCTTCAAAGGCGGCTATGATCTGTTCGGTTCTGTCTTCAGGAGTTGGCATCCGCTAAAAATAAGGAACGCCTTCGGGGAAGCCTCGGCGCGAACACAAACTTCACTTCACTGTGTCTGTCCACGGCTGGCGATTGCTCCAGGACGAATCACAATGGTTGGAATCGAAGAAATGATTTCCCAATTTGGCAGCCCCTGAACAAATCGGAATCATCATGCCCAACAACATCTCCTGGAATCTTCAATTAACCATAAACGAAGGCAAGGCGGATGAATTCGGGGCGTTGGCGGCTGAAATGGCTGCGTCCGTCGAAGCAGAACCTGGAACCCTGCAATATGAATGGTTCATTGGGGAAGACGGGCATACCTGCCATATCAACGAGCGATATGTCGACTCGGAAGCCGCAATAACTCATATAGCGAGCTTCGGAGCGAACTACGCCGAGCGCATGATGGCCTTCATCACACCCACTCAGTTTTCTGTCTACGGTGACCCCAGCGCGGCGGTCCGCGAAGCACTGGTTGGATTTGGAGCCGTTCACATGAAACACCTGACGGGCTTCAGGCGGTAAATCTTAGGGCAGGTACAATCTTGCCACCGACTCAGCAAGGTCGTACGCGTTGGCAGTGGCATTCGAAAGCACTATTACACTCAACTTGAGATCAGGAAGCCGTAAAAAGTAGGTTCTGAATCCCAACCAGCTTCCTCCGTGATGAATGGCCGAGTGCCCAAGCCGCTCACGCAAGCTCCACCCAAATCCGTACTCCGACACTGACCCGTCGTTCAGGGTGGTTGGCGCGAAGGCTTCTTCCAGTGTTTCCGAACGGACAACCCCACCGGTGTAGAGCGCCTGATCCCAGTGGTAGAAGTCATTCACAGAGGCGTATACACCGCCGGCCCCAACGAGGCCATTTCCCCAATGATCATCATCGATCACCCAGCTGCCGTTATCATCCCTGCACACCCATGCCTGGGCGTTCAAACATCCTTCCCCCTGGGATTTCGTCTTCTTCATGAGTAACGCGCTCGAAGAAGATTTGGGCTGGTTCTGGTACTACTGGCTCTGGACGACGGACTCTGTGGATGGCTCCCTCAAAGAGGTGTCTACGGTTGGAACTGACATTCGGATAGTGGTCCGGCAGGACGGCCAGATGCCTTCACCGATCGTGCTGAAAGTGAAGTTCGAAGAAGAAGGCCCGCTGATTCCGTCAATGCCCAACGCGATGATGATCAGCGAAAACTCAGCTATTGTGAGCTGGCCTGTCGACATCTGGTTCGATGGTAGCCGCGAAATCGAACTTGCTCTTTCGTTTGGAGATCGGGTCATCACGAAGATCACGCTCGATCCGGACGGTCGATTTCCAGATTCCAATCCCGATGACAACGTCTGGGAAAAATAGCGCGGCGAGCTACTCTCCCCACTTTTCGACGATTTCGATTACAGAGTCCTTCACTCCTTCCTGATACCTGAGCTCGAATTCGGCCCACGTGCTGAACGTGTGCGGATCGGTCACGCGGTCTGGAAACAGAATGCCGTTGAGATGATCGTCTTCGTGCTGGAAAGTCCCGGCCGTAATGCCTTTGACTTCCATCGAGTAGGGTTGACCCGCGCGATCAAGTGCATCGACTCTGATATGGGGACATCTAGGCACCTTGCCGCGCAGATCTGGAATAGACAGACACCCCTCGTAATTGTCGTAGCGCTCCTCGGTCAGAAACGAAATTGTCGGATTGATGCAGATCGTGAGGGGGGTCTCAGGTTTATACGGATACCGGGGATTGTTGGCTACTTCCACTACGAAGATTCGCCACGGCTTGTCTACCTGCGGCGCCGCGATGCCCGCACCATTCGCATCTCGTTTTGTCTCGACAAGGTCGTCGATGAACTGCTGCATCTCTTCGCTTTCGATTTGCTCGACCGTGAGCGCCTCACAATTCTGCCGCAGAACCGGATTGCCGATTTGGGTGATTTCTAGAACCAATTCAGTCCACCAGCGAATGTATGGTGTCTTTCAGGGCCGCAAAATCGATAGGTTTGGACACGTACCCATCGCAATTCAGATCGGCCGCTTTGCCTCGATATTCATCGTTGTCATAGGCTGTCATCATGCACACTGGTACAGGCGGCGGCACCTCTTTGATTTTCTTCAGCAGTTCGAAACCCGTCATTCCCGGCATATTTATGTCCGATAGGACGAGAACGACATCCGTTCGACCGTGGGTTACGAGCTGCTGCAGAGCCTCTTCGCCTGAGAAAGCGAAGATCAATTCGATCTCGCCTTCAGTCATGGGGTCCTCGGTGAAGCTGTAAATCCAGCCGTCAGAAAACGCAAACGATGAAAAACACTCCCGAGCCGTCGAACCTGCTTTCATGCGTTCCTTCCAGTCTGGAAGCGGCATGGTGTCAAAAACTGCGTGGTAATACTCCAGCAACTCATCTCCTTCCAGGATCCGAACCATGTGGCTTCCGCCCTTTTCCCGGTAGTCGTAACACTCCCGAATCAGGGGGTGAACATCGATGTCTTCTCGACCGACAACAAGCGTGGTCAAGCCATCTTCTGATTTCGTCGCCGCCCGAAACTCGTAGGTCTTTCCGTCTTCAGATGGGAATCCAATACCAGACCGGAGAGCGTTCATTTCGAGGGCTTCCAGCTCATCGAAGAGCAATATTGATACCTCTCCGATATCGTCTGGTTTCTGCATCGACATTGCACGGCCACGTAGGCGTTCGAGAGATGCCTCGATTTTGGCTTCTCTGGCAGCGGCTTCCGCTTCTTTGAGATCCTGAAAACGAGTGTTCATCATCCGGATCACCGCGCCGAAACGCCGAAGCAGGCTCTCCATTTGTTCAGGCAAGCGCTCCACGCTGGCAATCTGTATCCAGCCGCTTCCAAGCTTTGCAGAGGAAACGTGCACCTCCGGCACAGATCTAATACCATCTTTCAGCGACTGGGGCGCGTCCACCCACCCTTCCTGGGACAACAGAAGCTCATCATAAACGCGCTTTTCTTCTCCCCCAAAGGATATGTGGAAGAAATCCTCCTCGCTCTTAAAGGCTTTCAGAAATCGGTCAGCTATTGGATGGTCTACACGTTTAGTGAAATAGCTGACAGGCGCAATGTCCTGACCAAAGCCGGAAATCCAGAAGTCTGAGTCCCATGTACTGGTATCGTATTGAACCAGCACACTCATGTTGATGTCAAAACCGACCCTTCTCATTTCTTCAAACGCAATCCCCAGTACCGATCCCCATTCGGCACTATCGCGCATTCCCGCCGTGCGTCCGCGCACTCGTTCGAGGGAAAACTCTATTTGAGCCTCACGTGCCTGGGCTTCGGCCAATTGAAGGTCCTCAAACCGGGTGTAAGCGAGATCAAACGCCGCTGCCATTTTGGGAAGGATGTCCTTCACTTCATCGGGCGGTTCTTCTAAAAAATCAATGGTCAGTTGACCCCTCTCCAATGGAAACGCTGATATCCAAAGATTTTCGAGATTCTCGCTGTCGAGAAGTGCGACGAGCTCGTCCGCGTAATCAGGATCGTAGGCTCGTATCCATTTTTCGGTAAGCCGCAATTGCTCTGGGCCTTGGTAAAAAACATGGTAATCTGTTGAGGCAAGAATTTCTTGAAAGAAATAGTCACCTGACCACTCCGATGGATCCATAATGTGGTCGAAATACATCTCAGGATGATCAACATCCTCAAGCTTCGACATGTCCCAGACTCGAACCATCCCATTCCCCTGATCAATGTAGATCGTGGATGCAGACACAGCCCGGTGACCCAGTCCCCGCATTTCCTCTCGCAGCGCGGTCGCAACCTCCAGGAGATCCTCTGACTTGTGCATTGCCAGCGCCTTGGCGCGAACTCGTTCAACGGCGAGGCCGATTTGGGCTTCGCGTGTCTGGGCCTCAGCATTTACTAGATCCAGGAACCGGGTGAGCACTAAATCGACTGCACCGGCTAGTCGCTTGATGATCCGCTCCGCTTCACCGGAGGGCTCACGATCAAAATCGAAACCCAATTGTCCCCAAGTCTGCGGACACACTGCAAACCATGTCTCAGAGGCCGCGCCTGAGTCCATGTACTCCTCCCAGCCTTCCGCATACTCGGGATCGAATTTAGCTGCCTCGCTCATCGCTAGTCTCAACGCTTTCTGGTCAAGATGGAGGATTGTGAACGATTCGACTTTTAGAACATCATGTACGTGTATATCAGGGTGGAGATCAGCTGGATCGTAGGAAAAACTAGCTGGAAAATCCGCCTGTTCATCCTCGTTAAGGCCCGAGATCTCGGTGACGTGGTATGTCCCATCCGCCTGTCGGATATTGATTTGACACGAGAGAATGCCTTCAAGGCCAAGGCCTTTCATTTCGGCCTTCAGATCTGTAGCGACTGCAAGAATTTCTTCCGACTCACGCATCGCAAGAGCCCGCACACGAATGCGCTCAACGGCAGCTTCGATCTGCAATTCGCGTTTTGCGGTCGCGAGATCGGCTTGAATTTGGGTTATCTCTTTTGCAGAGAGACTCATACGTATCTGGAGTGGTGGGGGTCAATGCTAACAATACGACATTTCGTGCGCGACCGGCTCAAGAAAAATGACATCAACGCGGTAGTGCATTTCTCTGCGATCCTGCTATCTTTTCGGCTCCCACACCCTACTGAAAACATGAAATATCGCTTTTTGCTGCTCTTGGCAGCTCTCGTGCTCCCCTCCAGCGCCCAAAATGCCGTAATCAGGGCCGGAACGGTCGTTCACACCCAAGACGGCTCCACTTCCAATGATCAGAAGATCACCGTTGTAGACGGCCGAATCACTGCGATCAGTGACTGGTCCGGCCGAGTAACCGATGACGTAATTGACCTCTCTGACAGTTTCGTCATGGCTGGGCTTATCGATGCCCACTCACATATGGCGCTTGAAGTTGACCCCTCGAAAGACGGCGGAAATTACTATGTCACGGGGCTTCTCAACACCACAGCGTACCGAGCGGTTCAAGGGGTCCGGAACGCAAAGGACATGGTCGAAGCGGGCTTCACGGCCATCCGAGACATCGGAAATAATGGAAATTATGCTGACGTGGCCATAAAGCAGGGAATCGATGAAGGGCTCGTTCCTGGACCCCACATGGAAGTGTCCGGCCCCATTATCGCACCGTTCGGAGCCCAGTTTCATCTTCAACCCGAAAAACCCGGCCTCGGAAATCCAGAGTACACGTTTGCCGATGGACCCACCGAAATCATTAAGGCCGTTCGAGAAAATCTGCATTTCGGTGCGACCTTCATCAAACTGGTGATTGATGATCAGCGCTACATCTATTCAGTGGAAGAAATTCGAGCGGCAGTCAACGAGGCCGAACTCGCCGGCACCTACGTGGCCGCTCACTGCTGGACGGAGCAGGGCGCTCGAAACGCGATCGACGCTGGAGTCCGATCGATAGAGCATGGGCCGAATATGCCCGATGAGGTACTGCAGATGGCAAAGGACGCAGGTGTATATCTGGTAGGCACCGAGTTCACTCTTGAAGGGCTCGCCTGGGCAGATCCGACCGCTGACGTCTCAGCGTTCCAGCCCGAACACGATATGTTCGTTGACCGGCTCCGCCGGGCGTACGCACTGGGAGTCAAGATCGTCTACGGTTCAGACGCGGTGTTTCGCAACGCGGAGCACGGCCGGGGATACGAGTCGCTCGATGTGCTCGACAGCTGGCGCGAAGCGGGC
>CALBJU010000017.1 GCA_937893205.1 uncultured Bacteroidota bacterium | reverse complement strand
GGAGTGCTGTATGCCGGTCGAGGACTGTTTGATGATGCTGAAGCGTCCTATCGTGCCGCTCTACGCATTGACCCCGCGAATGTACAAGCGCATGTGAATCTAGCAGATCTTTTTCGGTTGCAAGGACGAGAAGATGAAGGAGAGCGCTTGCTGCGCCAGATGTTGGAAGTTTCCCCGGATGCCGCTGACGGCCACCACGCTCTGGGGCTCCTGCTCGTGCGACGAGGAAGCATCGACGAAGCCGTTGAATATCTGGCTGCGGCGTCTAATTCACAGCCCGGAAATGAGCGCTTTGGCTATATCTATGGGGTGGCGCTGAACAGCATCGGTGACAGCAGTAACGCATTATTGATGTTGGAACGCTCACTGGGGCACAATCCGAACAGTCGGAATTTGCTGATGGCACTTGCCACAATCAATCGCGACAATGGCAGTTTGAATGCTGCCTTGCGCTATACCGAGGATCTTTTAGCCCTTTCACCCCAGGATCCATCCGTGATTCAGCTTCGGGCGCAACTTCAGGAAATGATTCAATCTCAATCCAACTAGGGTTGCGCCGAATGACGATTGGAATTCCACGACAGGTCCAGACTAGGGTCAAACGCTCATTTTCATTGTTCATAGTGTAGAAATTTCCCCGACCTTATGAACGAAATGGCCTGTACGATGACCTCGGAAGACCTCATGATGAACGGATGAGACTTTTGCACGGTGATAAAATCGGTCATGCCCTCCACTTTCGTGTTTTCGACAGACACCTTTCCATCATCCGGGTTTGAAAGGTACTGGGAAAGAAACGGATTGATCGTTTTCGTCCCAGCGACAATGCCAACTTCATAGTGCACCGGCCCGAGAGTCAGGGGAATACTGCCTTCCTTGGTGCCCAGCTGTAGTCCTGCAGGACCATTGATTGCTTTGAATCCAGGGACTCGACGAAGGGCATCCACGACAGCGCTCCCCTTGTTGGGTGGCGCCATCATCACCACTCGGCCTAGGTTTGAAATCTTTTCGTGCTTCAGATAATACCTCACGAGAATTCCGCCAAGCGAGTGGGTTACAAAGTGTATCGTACTGCCCGAACTACAACCATCCAGTCCCTCTTCAATGGCCCGAGATGACAGCTCTTCGATGGGGTATTTACGGGAGGGATAACCTACGTTCACGACCTCGTATCCCGATTTCTCGAATGCATCTGCCATTTTGCTCATGGACGCACGAGAACGCGCCAGCCCATGCAGAAATATGACGCAGTCTGAAGCTTGTGCTGCGGGAGCTGTCGTGATCATCAAGGCGAACAGTATTAAGAACCGGAAAACAAACATACAGTTGATTTACAACTCATCGATGGACTTCAATTGGTCGGAACTCTCCCATCCGGGTGGCCCCACAGGCGGCGTGCACACGACGAGGCCAAGTTCCAGATCCAGAGGCGCAGATGCCAACATTATTCAAGTCCAACTTTCAGATATTTTTCTAAAGCGAAATTTTTGGCGGCCGCATAGATAACCAAAAACCCACCGAATCAAATCAGCAAAACACCGTCTTGAGGATTTTCGATTCAATGGTGTTATGCCTGATCGAGCTCTGCAGACGATGAACCAAATTCGCGCAATTTCGGTCGTTGGAGTTCATTTGCTTCCGTAGAACACTTTATCGCCTACACGAATCACTCCTGCCTGCACCACACTGGCAGTGATTCCGCCGTGCCCACGCATCGCGTTGTAGCCTCCTGGCCCTAACTCTTGTTCCATTTTACTGCACGGCTGACACAACCCAGTGAAATTCAATACCGCACTTCCAATTCGAAAATGCTTGTCCTTGAGCGCAAGTAGATTTATTCCCGAGACAACAATATTTCGCCGAAGCAATGAAAGATCGATGTCCGGGCGATCAAGAACCGATGCAATGACACTCAAGTGCTCTCGCTGAATAAGCGTAACCTGCCGCGCGCTTCCAGGACGACCCTTGAACCTATCTCCCACGAGGCCCACGTCAAGATCAACCTCCACTTCTTCTAGAACAACCATCACCTCTCCCCGTCCGGGCCGCACACCAATCCACTCGACGTGTCCAACCTGCGGCAGCGTTTCGAACAGCACTTTTAGGGGGCTTAATTCGTCCAAGAACTTCACCTTCTTCTGTTTGCAGGAGTGATTGGGGGGATTGGACTATCATCAGGGCGTTGTCGGTTTTTCTCGTTTCAGCATATTGAAGCACAAATACTGATTCCAGCTGAGTAAAACCTCATTCTTATGAAGCCAGCGTTCTACTCGATCAGTCAGTTTCAAGATCCAATTCTCGGGTCGTGCGGGCATGAGTAGCGAGGTTAACATCGCTGCAGGTGCCTCGAGAATGCCGCAAAAAAACAGTTCTGTTTGCCACTCTTCCAACGAAGTAAGTCGTCTGACTTCCTTGCCTGAGAACGGCTCCTCATCTTCTGTTCGTGCTTTCGGAGTTAGCACACGAAATAACTTGAGAAGAGGATTGTCTGCGAGGGGTTCCTGCAACAGGACTCTTCCGCCAGATTTCAGAACACGATAAATCTCGCGAAGGGCTATGTCAGCATCAAGGTGATGAAGAATTCCAAAGCCGATTACGATGTCAAACGTCTTGTCTGGAAAATCGAGATCGTGGGCATCCATTACTCTGAAATCGTATTGAGCGTCAGAAAATCCAGCCTCAGCAGCTTTGGCCTTGGCATCGTCGATAAATACAGTCGAAATATCGATTCCTGACACGTGAGCACCCTTTCGGAGATACGCCAGTGCAGTATCACCTCGTCCGCAACCGAAGTCCAGAATGTGCATCCCCTCTATTTCCGCCACATAGGATTCAATCCGGTCGTAGAATCGGACTCGAGAGGGAAAGGACCAGATGTGAGAGAACTTGTCCTTGATTCGGATATTTTCGGCCAATACATCTCGTTCATCGTGCGCCTCTCGCTCGCGCTCCACTCGGGCTTCGAGATCGCTCATTTGTAGTCTCCCTAAATGTCCATATACCGGCGCTCCTGACTTGAGTCAAGCAGTTTCATCAGCGGCTGGTTATTGGAATGGATTATGTTAGATTTCATGGTGGCGTAGGCCAATATTTTACGCTGCGCCACGACACTACGAATTACCAGTGCTTTATGCCCGGCATTCTGCTAGCCCTACGCCGCATACAGTCCTTGGATTCTGGAGTCACCGTTGGGTTGGAAGGTCTTCTTGGCGTTTGAGATTGCCCGGGGTTTGAGATTGCTGGCGTCCTGTTATCGAGTCTGGACAACACCGACTACCTGTGTGTCAAAATCAGTATAAGTCGTATAGCTGCCCCGAAGCCAGAGTACCACGCGTTGATCACTTTCCCAGACTGGAATGATAGGCCTAATGTTATCAACGGTTGAGTTGCTGGTCAGAGCGTTCCAGGAAAAGGTTTTACCGCCATCACTGGATTCACCTTCAAATAGTTCATAATGGCGGGTACTGTCTGCGCTGCTGATAAGGGGAGCACCTGAAACGGGATCAGCATTGGTAGATATCACCAAACGATTGACATTCTCTGGGTCAATGGCTACTAATCCGGTGTAATCATCCTCAAATGGATAGAGCCTCTCCCCCGCGAAGGCAATCTCGTACTGTTGCCAAGCGCTGTCTGAGAATCGAGCGAGATGATATCGGTGATCGAATCCAGCACTTCCCCGTGCCTTGTCACGACCATCCTTTTGTACGGAAAATGCAATCACCGGCTGACCACTTTCGTCGAGCGCAACATCAGACATCCATGCGACATTGTCCGGATCTCCCTGAAACACCAGCGTAAGTGCACTCGGTCCCACTGCTTCTTGGTCGCTCAAATCCGAATCGAGAACTCTACCGTGCGAATCCAAAAGGGCTTCGCCATCCATAACCCCGTGATAGATTGAATTGTCGTGGTCGCGAGGATGTTGGTCGGTTGCGACGATATGTATTTTTGAACCGTCTTCGTTTGCGTGGTACTTCAGGTATGGACGCCCCTCGCTGTTCAGTAATCGGCCACCATATTTCCAGCTATCGGATTGAGCATCGAAGCGTAGGAAATTTGGATCCCACCCTCGAGTACGCGAGAAATTGAGAAGCGATTTTTTACTACCGACTCCTGCTGTGAGCAGGTTATTGTAGGTTGCTCTGGCCTCTCCCTCGTAAGCATCAACCTCACCCCAAACTTCAGGGTTATGAATGGCTGAACGGGTCATATAGGTTGTACTATCAACCCCATGCCGAGCGTAGAGAGCCATTATTTGACCGTTTTCCAGCTGATATAGGGCCGCGACATTGTGATCATCCTGACCGAGGCGGTCATGGAGCTCGACAACACCGCCTTGATCCGTGTTAATCCGGTACCAATGAAAATCCAGGTCGCCCTGCTCCGCTACATCCTCGGTTGACGCCGAAATAGCAGTAAACATCAGAACGGGATCATCAGGGTCACTGATATCAACAATAACACGTTCGTCCTGGAACCAGCACCAGGCACCATTAGGGCTATCGGCTTCGCCAGTGAAGATGATCAGCTCGCCACCCACGAAATCAACACCGCTTTCCTGACGATCAGGAGTCGGCTCACAGCCGGCAAGAACAACAAGAATACCTGCCAGTGCCATTTTATAGGACATCAACTTCTCCATTATCCTCTACAAAAAAGTGACGGGCTTATCCACCAGCGGCTGAGTTGTCCTCTGATCGTGACGAAGGAAGTCAATTCAGCTCGTCGATCGCTCTAATAGCCTCTTCAATGGCAGCTTGCGTATAGGCCGCTGCCGCCGCATCGGAGTTTGCGATGGCGATATTTCCGACTGGCTGTCGAGCGATTTCATGTGGCGCCCCGCCCGGTTCCCAATCTGGATCCCACAGATCCCGATATCCATAGGAATATCCGTGGGGCCATCTATTTACAGTTATCGCGAGGATATCGTCTGCTACGTTAAACCCTGCCGGACCGAGCATCCCATCCAGCACGGTCCGAACCTCACGTTCGTAATCCTCAAATGTTAATTCCAGCATGGCCTGTCGGGATTGACGAAGTTGGTCCTGCAGGGGGACATCACGCCGCGGAGGAGCTATCAGGCCCCAGAACATCACAGGCACCGGACCCGAAGTATCACTACCTCCCTCGTAGCCCGCGGTATTGACACCCTTGATCAGCCACGCCTTTGCGTGCATGCGCCCTGGACAATACGCCCCCGTAATACCCAGTTTTTCAAATGGTGTGCCGCTACGCAAAAGTACGTTGGTGATGAGCATGGGGCGTTTAACCTGATACCGCGCCGCCTCCTTCTGTTTTTCGGGCAGTTCAGGACATATATGAGGTAAAATTGCGTGATAGCATGCCAATACGGAGTGTTTTCCGCGAATCCGAGTGGTTAGGCCGTCTTTCACATAGGTAACGGCCACCCCACCACCTTCATTTTCAGCACGTACTACAGTCGATTCAAGACGCAATTTTATCGACCCCTCGGGACGATCAAGTTGGTCATAGTCAAACCGTGCCGTCGCAACGTTGTTTGCATTGGTGCCCGGAGCAATATCTGGAATGAGCGCGTGGACGAGTAGGCGGGCAATCGTTGCGTTGCCGTCCGGAAACATCGCCACCAGTTCGGACTCTTCTTCACCGGCTGCGCGATCGGCCACATCGCCAAGTAGATGAGAACCCGGCAGCCATGCATTCATCGCCTCAGTAGTTGATAGACTATGTGGCTGAACGCCCCAGTAACCGTCGGTTGACTTGACGAACAGTTCCACGACCTCATCTGGAAGACCGGCATATTGGGAGAGAAAATCAGTGTAGCTCGTTTCGAGTAAGACATGCTTGATCTCCTGCTCACTCATACCTTGAAGGACGTTGGCCTCAGAAGAGTAAAAGTCTTTGAAGGCAGCTCGCGCCGACTCGCTGATCGGAAATTGATCTATCGTATCCAGCACATCGCGGTTTTGACTGTACATGGAAAATCCGGGGACCAACACATCTCTCCCGTAGGTGTCTGCGTCGAACCAGATAGCAGGGCCATCAAGGCCATAGTGGAAGTCCAGTTTTTTACTCAATCGCTCAACATCGATTCCGAATTCAGCCAAGAACTCCAGCACCCTGTCGGTGAATAACAGGTATTCGAGATTCATCGTGCCTCCCCAAGACAGACGCATTTCATCCCCTTGATGAAACTCGTTTCTCTTCGCATGGCCGCCGAAATCATCGTGATTGTCCAGGATCAGGATGCGTGATTCCGCTCCGAACTTTTTGCGATACTCGTAAGCGGCAGTCAGTCCGCTTATACCCGCACCCACAACAACCAAATCGTACTCCTCGTCGAGGTCCACAGGATTGTCAAAACGTCTGCCTTCACGGGCCAGCGCGTGGGCTGTTTCGAAGGATCCTGGGTGCGAACCACGTAACCCGGTTCGTGTCGGAGGGTAGCTTGTGCCGGTGGTGGGAACGTTGCGTTCGTTCCTAGCGGGACTGCAGCCCGTGGGCAGCATCAATCCCAGCGCTGCGAGGCTAGCTCCCTGGACGAAGTCACGGCGCGTAATCTGCCGCAGCATACCCAGTTCACGATCGGTCTTTTTCATTCACTTTGGAAGATGGGTGCGCAGAACGGCTCGTGGAATTTTGGTGACCATTGGCCTGCCCTTCAGAATCTAACTGTTTCAGACGATCTCAACCAGTCGTTCGAGCCCGTCAGAACCGAGTTCGCCTCGAGGTTCACGAATCAGAGTCGAGTGTGTAGGTAAACTCGTAGAAATGCTTCCCGTCTGAAATAGTGATTTTCATTTCTCCTGATAGGCCCACCAGTTCACCCGTACCCGAATCGGGTACCACGCTAACTGATTGTTGTTGAGCACCGTGCGCCATCGTCGCGTTGTGCTGAAGCACGAATGTGCCAACGCGCTCATGAAGGGTGCCGCTCACGCGTTCAATGGCGTCGTACCCTGCTGAGCCCTCTGTCGCGGTCATCGCTGTGAGCATCTGACCTACACTATGCGCATCGAGGTCACTAAAAAACTGCTTGTCGATCGTCATGCGACCCATACCTGAATCTTCTGATGCCTCTTCCGGTGCTTGAGGTATCAACTTGACGTCAAACGTTCCACTTGCAATGGTCGTCATTTCCGTGTGTGTTTGTGATGTCGTTGTCGTATCGACTGGGGATTGGGCATACGCCAGAGTGCCAATGCTCATTAATAGCGAGGCAAAAATAAGAATGCCGCCTGAGGTAATAATTCGATTGATCATAATTGGTTTTGCCTCTTCACGGTCACGCATCGCAGCCAGCTACCGAATCGAACCAGGTTGCTTTGCATAAAACATGCTCGAGTGATTCATCTAACGGACCGCACCTCTGTTTTGCTTGATAACGCTTTCTTCTGCCGGCTCTGATGCATTCAGATCCTCGAGTATCGATGTCTGTAGCTCGTCGCTCTTAGATGAAATGGAATGTAGCTCCGTGCTAGTTGTACGAGAAAACTCTTCAGGGCCATTCACGAGCCGTTGCAATCGATCTGCCAATTCGGCTAAACGCTCCTTATATCTCCGTGCAGATACGGCAATCAGGGCACGCACTCCCACAAGGGACAGAACGCCTCCTAGACCCGCATAAATCAGCTCCGATATTTTGGATACTTCTGGCAAGGAGTGTGCAACCACCAGCGATAATAATGATGCAACACCAAATGCCATGAAATACATCGCCACTGCGCCCTTGTATTCATGTTTGAGGCGTATGGAGGTCTTGCCCTCGACGGGTCGCAACACCGCCGTCATTTCCTCGAAATTGAATCCACTATCTCCCTCCCCAACGGTATGCCTCCATCGCCTGGAGTCTCCTATCAATTCTACTTTCCCAGTCTTGCCGTTAAAATCCTGTAACTCAATTAGTACCTCTTCCCACTGCTTCTCGGTTACGACGCCGTCTACAACTCTAGTCTGTTCGACCCGAAATGGTGCCCCCCACAGACTCGCAGTTGTAGTGGGATCAGGTTCTTGCCCCTCGAGAGCCGCTTCTAGCAGATAACGAGAGGGAATGCCAAGCTCATTGGCAATCGACTCTATCTCCGAAAGTGTCAGATCATGATTGGCGTCTGACAACGCCTCTTCATGTAATTCAGAGGCTCGCTGAACCAGTCTTCCTACTTCCTCTTCGTTGAATTTCATTGGGACTGCAATAGTGAAAAACGGCGGGTGTAATGAGCACGGTACCGCTTCAATACGATCATATACCGAATGTTGATACAGATGCCATGTGGACGCATGAAGCAGTTAATGTAACCGTTTCCAACCGCCTCAGCCAGTCTTACGAGCCCGCAACTCGCTTGTCATCCGCTTCGCAATCGGGATACTTACTCCCAAACTATTTGAGCTATTGCGATACCTGACTCGCCGCCGACGGCGTAGAGTAAATACGTTCTACCCTCCTCCTCAAACAAAGCAGGATCTCTCAGTTCACGGACGAAGGAACGAGCGTAGCCTCGGACAGAAGGCTCAGCTGGCATAAGTCCTCCTTCCCAATCTTTCTCTGGTTCCAGAACAACGGCTGAACTGGACTCCTTCCAGCTTTCCCAATCAGTCGATAGGTCGATCATGGAGACAAGAATTCTTTCTGGGTCGTCGCCAACATCGGTATAGAACACGAATAGAATATTTTCTCGAACAGTTACTGCCGAGTGTCTCATGTCCTCTGTAAATAACTGGGGGCCGCGCTCGAATCCAGAAAGCGAGGAATCTGAGCGATAGAAGATACCAGGCATACCCAGAGCATACGTGTGTTCACCCCACTCGAAAACTCTGAAATAAGAGTTGCCAAGAGCTTCAGATTGCGCCTCGAACGAGCGACCATCAGAGGAAGTAGCCCCCAGGGTTCGTTGGCGACCTGTTTCGGACGCAGGTACGTCAGCAGGGCAATGGTAATACATCACAATTTGCTTGCGCTCGTTATCTACGTGCACGTCCGGCGAGGCAATATGTGTGTCCTGAATGCAGTGGGTTTGCTCCAGTCGCAAGGAGCCTTCATCAACAACGATCCACGGCCCTGTGATCGAGTCTGAGTACGCCAACCGGATGTACTTTCCCGCATGATGAGCGAAGTAGAGATAATAGCGGCCCAAAGGATTCACTACCCAGTCTGGAACGCGGATCAGTGACGGACCATTGATATTTCCACCATCGTCGCCCTGCAGCATATCGGGAGTGATAGCAGGATTATTCTCAAGCCGAACTATCCGAGGAATGTCTTGCGCTGCGGATGGGTTTGGAATTGCACAACACGAGAGGAAAATGGTAGCCAGGATCGGGTACCTGAACACACGAAAGCTCCTCGTAATTGATCTCATGGTGATATCCGCAGTCGAGCAGGGTAATGACTGGTGAATTTATTTATTCGCCTCTCTTGTGCGCCGTCCCATCCATATTTCATTCTACGAGAGGAATTTCATGCTCCCTCCGGACAAGCGCTATCACGATCGATGAGGCTCTCTACCGCCCTTCGGACCTTGGATTTCTTGATCATGTTCGCTCAGACGAACTTCCAACTCTACGATTTTGTCCTCAAGCGGTGCTCTCGCCGCTAATTCGCGGTCTTCAATAAGACTATTCAATTCTGAGACCGTCATTTCTTGTTCGATCTCAGGCAACAGTTCCGTGGCTTCATTCTTCGTGCGAATCCATCGTCTGAGAAGCCACATCCCCCCAAGGCACGAAGTGAACACGATCAGGGCCAATATTAGAATGAGCACTGCAATAGACATTTCGAAATTCCTCTTGTTCTGATTACTGCCAATTTAGTGGTAAGCCGTTGAACTGTCTACAATCAAGGAAGTGATGACGCATTACGACCGGTCTAAGAAGCGTAAGCCCTCTCTTCTAGTTTCTTCCAGAAGTTGCTTTAGCTGTTCTATCATGTCCGGATTGGTGTCAGCTAGATTCGTTGTCTCGTACGGATCCTGATCAAGGTCGTAGAGCTCATATTCAACCTGTTCCAGCTGATTTCGAGGGCTGGGGATCAATTTGATGAGCTTCCACGGTCCTTGCCGAATGGAAAAATCTCCGCGGCTTGTGTCTGCAATCAAGGCCGGACGGTGTTTTGAGCCCGGATCCTTTCCAAGCAGTGCGGGCCAGATAGAGTAACTGTCCTCGGCGGCGTTATCTGGTAGCTCGTAGGTCGTGAATTCGGCGAAGGTTGCCATCATATCGGTCAGACTGATAGGCACTTCAGAGCGCTCCCCAGCACCGATCTTTCCGGGCCAGCGCACAATGAAGGGAACCCTGTGACCGCCCTCATAGGCTGTGTTCTTGTGTCCACGGAAGGGACCGGCAGCGCGATGCTGATTCCCACTTCGGCGGGGCCCGTTGTCGCTCGTGAAGATCAGAATCGTATTATCCAAAACGCCCTGACTCTCCAGGGCGCCTCTGACCTCTCCGACCACCCAGTCAACGAGGGCGTTCATGTCGCCACGGGGACCTGCCTGGCTCGCTCCCTTAATAAAATCGGGAGCGGTGAAGGGAATATGCGGCGCCGACAAGCTGTAATAGAGGAAGAACGGCTTCGCGGGATTATCGCTTACGTGATTGTTAATGAATGCGACAGCTTCCTCAGTCAGCCTCACATCTGCATCTTCTTGCTTCCAGCCCGGGACCATAAGTCCTTCAACAACGCCAGGTTGTTTGTTCATCTCTGGAGGCGTCATCACCGTGGGCTCCTCCACCCAGCGATCATTTCTGATAAAGGCGTATGGGGAATCGTTGTTGGGACCCCCGGCATTGCCGAAAAAATAATCGAATCCTAGATCCGTCGGGCCGCCTTTGATGGGTTTACTGAAGTCAACCTCATCCTCGGTCATCGTGTACTGACGTCCCCATCTTTCCTTGGGTTTTGCGGGGTACCACAAACCCAGATGCCATTTCCCCACGTATCCGGTCTCGTAGCCTCGTTCCTGCATGAGCCTTCCCCACGTCAATCGTTCCGGAGGAATCACGGGCGGGTCATACGGCATGACCAACGAATGCAGCTTGTGCGTTCTCCAATAGAAGCGCCCCGTCATAACCCCATATCTGGTGGGACTACACACGGCAGCTCCGGAGTGTGCGTCCGTAAAGGACAGTCCTTCTTCAGCCAGGCGATCGATATTCGGCGTCGGAATCAGCGATTCGGGATTGTAGGACTCGACATCACCCCATCCCATATCGTCGGCCATTATAAAGACTACGTTGGGCAGTGGTTGATTCTCTGGTTGGGGACTGCAGGATTGGAGGCAGAGGAGCGGGCAGGCAATGAATAGATACTTGAAAAACTCCCTGGCGGAACTGCTCACTTTAATCCTTCTCTGCGGGCTCACTGTTTCTATTCGTCTAGTTCGTGGTGCTTGGCTCGAGTATAGAGGCAACCTGCTTCGGATGCACGGACGTCTTTGTTTGATCGTGTGAGTGGTGTCGCGCACCTTCCGGAAACTAATCGATTCCAATCGGCTCAGCTAGTCGTGCGAGTTCGCAACATGCGCTTGTCCTACAGGCCAGATTTTCTGCTCATCCAGGCTCATATTCACTGGGAAGCAATTCACACAGTCGCTCCCACTCCCAGTAGCCGGACCGCTCCAGAGCATAGGTGCCATATTCATTTCCGAAACGATCGATGACCACGTACTCTCCATTCAGGCGCAACCACGAATTCTGAGTGGCTCGCTGAAGGAGTCGACCCAAACTTTTTTCGGACTCATCGCGGCGGCGAAGCCCCTCCTCATCCTGGTAGTTTCTATAGGCTCTCGATTCACCTTCTTTCTGAAAAGACACGGCCAAGACCTTGGAAAACCGAAGACGCCAGGTTGGAATGGTCGAATTTTCCACCTCGACTGATAGAAATTCTTCTG
>CALBJU010000016.1 GCA_937893205.1 uncultured Bacteroidota bacterium | reverse complement strand
GTTGCCGAGCGTGTCATGGATTCCATGGATCTGGAAAGAGAAAAGGGAATCACCATCATGGCCAAAAATACGGCTGTGCAGTACGGTGACATTAAGATAAATATTGTTGATACGCCCGGTCACGCAGATTTTGGTGGAGAAGTCGAACGTACTCTCCGGATGGTCGACGGTATCATGCTTCTCGTTGATGCCGCCGAGGGTCCCCTACCCCAGACACGGTTCGTGCTGTCAAAAGCACTTGAGCTGAAACTGCCGGCCATCGTCGTTATCAATAAAATTGATCGTGACGACGCGCGTCCTGAAGAAGTACTGAACGAGGTCTACGATCTGTTTATTGATCTCGATGCTTCGGACGACCAGATTGAGTTCCCCGTCATTTACGCCGTCGCGCGGGATGGGAAGTGCAAGGACTCACTTGATGGGGAGTTGACCGATCTGAAGCCGCTTTTCGATACGATTGTCAATAGCGTACCAGAACCGGGTGGCGATCCAGATGCCTCGGTTCAAGTACTCGTTACGAACGTGCAGCCAGACAATTATCTGGGTCCTCTCGCGATTGGACGCATCATCGACGGCTCCCTCAAAAACAAGCAAAAGGTCGTTCTCTGCCGCCGTGACGGCACTACGACCCCAGCGACCGTCACCGCCCTTTTTCAATACTACGGACTTGGCCGGGTTGAAACCGATACTGCAGGAGCGGGCGACATCGTAGCAATCGCGGGAATGACGGGCATCGGCCTCGGAGAGAGTATTGCAGATGCCGTGGACCCCCGTCCCCTCGAACCGCTCCATGTCGACGAGCCCACCATGTCGATGGAGTTTCGAATCAACGATTCGCCATTCGCAGGAAAGGAAGGAAAGTATGTCACTTCCAGAAATTTAATGGATCGATTAGCCAAAGAGGCGCTCACAAATCTGTCCATGCGAATTGAGGCAACCAACTCTCCAGACAGCCATCTGGTTTACGGGAGGGGTGAACTCCAAATGGCCATCCTGATCGAGCAGATGAGGAGAGAAGGCTTCGAGTTTGCTGTTGGGATGCCACGCGTGATTACGAAAGAGATTAATGGTAAACGCTGCGAACCGTTCGAAATGGCCCTTATCGACGTCGCGGAAGAGTTCATGGGAGCGGTCGTACAAAAACTGGGCGCACGCCGGGGCGTGATGACTAGAATGGTCAACCACGGATCGGGACGTGTCCGTCTTGAATTTGAGATTCCAAGTCGAGGACTCATCGGATATCGAAACGAGTTTCTTACGGACACCAAAGGAACCGGCATCCTGACCCACCTCTTCGACAAATATCGTCCCTGGGCTGGAGAAATTGCGCATCGCGCATCCGGAGCCTTGATCGCTGACCGTGAAGGAAAGGTGACCGGCTTCTCCATCGTCAATCTGCAGGAGCGGGGCGAATTGTTTATGGGCCCTACAGACATGGTGTACGGTGGAATGTTGGTGGGAGAAAATAGCCGCGATGTTGATTTAGAGGTCAACATCACGAAAGAGAAGAAGCTTACCAACATGCGGGCCTCTTCCTCGGACGCTTTTCAGAAGCTCATTCCACCGCGTCGTATGTCGTTGGAAGAATCGATCGAGTTTATTCGGGATGATGAACTCATTGAGGTGACCCCCAAATCGCTTCGACTTCGAAAGCGACACCTGAACACTCACGATCGAAAGAGAGCCGATATTGCTCGGAAGGCCTGATCGGGGAGATCAGACCAGACTATCCCCAATCATGATATCACTGCTCGGCATACCCTACGACGCGTCCTCATCGTTCATGCGGGGGCCAGCTCAGGCTCCAGAGGCGATACGGGAAGCGTTATTGAGCCCTTCGGCGAATCTGTCCATCGAAAACGGCATGATGTTCGAGTTTGGGCAAACGGTCACAGACCTTGGAAATGTTGACTTCCGGGAGCTCGATTTCGAAAGCGAGAGTGCTGGAACCGGAAGGGCAATCGCTCGAGAACGAATTACGGCAAGCGTTTTAGAGGCGCTAAAAACCAACCGTAAATTGATTTCCCTGGGCGGCGATCACTCCGTCACCTATCCCATATTGCAGGCGCTCGCACCACAATACGATCGGTTGACGATCGTCCAGTTCGATGCTCACCCCGATCTGCATGAGGATTTCGAGGGAGACCGCTACTCACACGCATGCCCTTTCGCGCGTATCCTCGAAGAGTTTTCCCATGTCTCCCTGATTCAGATTGGAATCCGAACGTTGAACCAACATTGTCGCTCCCAGGCAGAACGGTTTGGAGTTGAAGTCTACGAGATGGCGAATCTGCCGGAGCTCGGAAATCTTCGAATTGAAGGGCCTGCCTACATATCCCTGGATCTCGATGTACTCGACCCGGCCTATGCACCCGGTATTTCGCATCACGAACCCGGTGGGATGTCGGTCCGAGATGTGATCACTCAGATTCATCGCATGGACGCCGAGATTATCGGTGCGGACTTGGTCGAACTCAATCCAACACGCGATATCAACGGAGTTTCGGCCATGGTGGCAGCCAAACTGACCAGAGAATTGGCTGGCAAGCTGCTTGAAACGCCTGCGACCAGGTAATCCGAATTGATCCACAGCCAAGACTCACCTACTTTTCGGGCCCGCCCGATATCCTTCGCGCAGTGTCCTGACAAACTGCAATATTTAACCAATCAGAAATTGTGACGACATGAAACGGATAGCCATAATAGTTACACTTACGACCTCGGTGTTTCTCGTCTCCTGCGCCGATAAGGGCCCTCAGAAATTCGATCCGCCCCCCGAAGTGGAAGAATCGGCCACTCGACCCATCACGGCCGAAAAGTGGAATTTGAACACCGCCACGGCCGAGGAATTCAAGACGGTTCCTGAGGTTGGTGATCGCATGGCTCACGAATTTGACGAGTATCGACCTTACATCAGTATTGTCCAGTTCAGACTTGAAATAGGCAAATACGTTGATGAGGAGCAGGTTGCCATGTTCGAGAACTATGTTTACGTCCCGATCGACATCAATGAATCAGATGCTGAGACCGTGGCGCAGATACTCGGGCTCGATCTGGAGGGAGCCCAGCAGTTGGTAGCTGCACGTCCGTTTGAATCACACGCCGCGTTTTACGACGCCGTAACCGAGGTAGCCGGTGGCATTGCCTCTCAGTTCGCTCGATTGTACGTCTCCGAATAGTGGAAACCTGGTACAGGAGATTTCTTCGATGGATGTCGTCGCTCATATTTTTGGGCACTGCGGCTGAGCTGTTACTGTTATCTCACACAGAGACGGCCATTCAGTTGATTCCTTTCGGACTGTCTGCCCTCGGTCTCGGTATGGCCATCTGGGTTCACTATCGGCAGAGTGAGACCGCTGTGCTTTGGACCCGGAGAAGCATGGTTCTCATCTGCCTTGGGGCGATTTACGGGGTCTATGAACATTTCAGTCACAATCTTGGGCTGGAGCTTGAAATCCGCCCAAATGCCGAGTGGACCACTGTAATCGGCGAGTCCCTCACAGGCGCCTCGCCCATGATGGCATCCGGGATCCTGGCCCTGGCTGCCATCTTACTTTTTGCGTCGCTCAAAAAAGGCGTTTAGATGTCTTCGTATGCGAGGCCCAGATGAGACATGGCCTCCGTCGGACACCCATTCCACGTCCCTGTTGGGCTGTTCCCGGAGTAGCCAAGATCTTCGACGCCCATCTTGCTCGACCAGAATCCGCTCGCCGTTGCGTCCCGCAACCAGCTGAAAAACTCCACACCCTCCTTGTTCTCGGGTAGATAGTCCTCTGGATAGGCAATCGTATCGAGTATTTCTACCTGCTGCAGCCGATCCAGTGAGTCGAATCCGTGCCCATACCGCTCCTGGCAATTCGTGTCGATCCAGGCCAGGCCCGATCTGGCGGGCTGTCTCATGGACTCGACCTCCCCCAGCAGAAAATCAATGAACGCGGGCACTTCGGCATCCGTCGCACTCCCCGACTTGCCGTCGGCTGGAATGATGAAGTCGACCAGCGAGTGAATGGTTTGATACTCTAGTTCCGAAAAAACAGTCGGCGTTCTGTTCTCAAACTCTGGCGTGCCAGATCCATTCAGCACACGTGCAGCAGCCGAATCCAATTCCTTAACAGTACATCCGGGAAATGCTGCAGCCAGCGAAGCCGCAGCAATCAACTTCAAAGATTCTCGTCTTTTCATTATGCCGTCCCCAGGTTTCCTTTTCTCACTTCTTCTGTGATGTATTCAGACGTCCGCATTGAAAGTGCCATGATGGACCAGGTCGGATTTTTATGCGCCTGACTGACGAAAGGACCCGCATCTGCCACAAACACGTTCCGAACTTCGTGCGACTGACAATAGTCGTTCAGAACTGAATTTTTCGGATCCGAGCCCATGCGCGTCGTTCCGACTTCATGAATAATCTGGCCCGGTCTCGTTATTCCGTATCCCTCTTCTTTTGAGGGGATATCCCACGCAGATTCACCGCCCATCGCCCGGATGATTTCGTTACCTGTTTCCTGAAAGTGGCGAACCTGCTCCAGTTCCTCGTCACTCCACCTGATATCGAATTTCAGCACAGGAATGCCGAATCTATCCACGACCTCGGGATCGATCGAACAATTATTCTCGCGCCGGGCGATCATTTCTCCCCTTCCGGACATCCCGATATGGGCGCCCCATAGACGGCGATAATCGTCCTTGAGTTGGAGTCCATAACCGCCACCTCCGCGTGATCGGTCTCCCCCGCTCAGTCTTCCGTTCGTGTTCTGAATTCCGCCTCCGAAACCCTTTCCAGGCATGCCATGTCCCCCCCAGACCTCGATGTGATATCCGCGAGAGAACGGCAATGATTTGTCTTTCTCCAGCCACCAGGGAATGTAAATGTGCATTCCACCCACGCCATCTTCGTTATGGACTGGCATATCGACAAGCTGAGGAAAGAACCCCATCACGCTGGCACCCGTCGAGTCAGTCAGGTAGCGCCCCAGAACGTCACTCGAATTTCCCAGACCGTTGGGATGTCTCGTTGATTTGGAGTTCATCATCAGTCGGGCCGATTCACAAGCACTGGCAGCCAGCACGACCACTTTGGCATTGACGTGGTACTCCTGATTGTCGATGGTGCTCACATAAGAGACGCCCGTTGCCTGCCCCTCGGAGTCGGTGGTCACCTCTCTCGCCATGGCATTCGTGACCATGGTCAGGTTTCCGGTCGCCAGCGCCGGCGGCAATAGAACGGACTGCACAGAGAAGTTTGACCGGGTTGCGCAACCACGATTGCACTGGCCGCAGTAGTGGCACGGGGGGCGCCCACCATGTGGGCGCGTTAAAATGGACAATCGAGACGCGAGAACAGGTATTCCGAGTTTTTCGGCTCCTTTTTTCACCATCATCTCGTAGCAGCGTGGCCTGGGAGGGGGAAGAAAGACGCCATCCGGCTCATTGTACTGACCATCAGCATTACCGAAGATTCCAACCAATCGATCGAGCCGATCATAGTATGGCTTCAGGTCGTCGTAGCTGATTGGCCAATCGTCGCCCTGCCCGTCTATCGACCTGCGCTTGAAGTCATCTGGCCCAAACCGCAACGAGATGCGGCCCCAGTGGTGCGTTCTGCCGCCAACCATCCGAGCTCGCCACCAGTCCCATTCCGTCCCTTCGGCTCGCGTGTAGGGCTCGCCATCGATATTCCATCCACCGATGCACGCGTCAAACTCTCCGAACGGCCGCTCCTTCGTCGAGCCTCCCCTCCTCGGAGATTCGTAATTCCAGGTCAGCATGTTTCCGTCCTTAGCGGCGTCCCAGTCGCCCCCCGCTTCTAGAACAACGACCTTAGCACCAGCTTTTGTCAGCTCGTGTGCAGCCATGCCACCTCCGGCTCCGGAACCCACAATACACACGTCATATGTAATTCTGTTCGGCATGGAAATCGATTCGGTTGCTGGGAAGTCAGTTCTGTTTCTCGGAAACCCATTCTGCCTCTAGAAAGCCGATTCCGTTTCAAGAAAGTCAGGGCATTTGTATATACTTCGATATCAATCCAAATAAAACTTGAACGAGGAATAGACTGAAATTCTTTTCCCGATTAATGGCATGACGGATCTTCGAAAAAATGAAATTCTTCGCTTGCTCGATCCACCCGCAGGGTTTAGGCTCTGGCACGGCGGCCCGACCGTCCTCGGATGTCTAAGAGGTGTTGACGCGAGACAGGCGGCCTGGCGGCCCGGAAACGATCGCAACTCGATCTGGATGCTGACGCTGCACATGGCGTACTGGAAATATGCGGTGCGGCGTCGATTGCTGGATCTACCACAGGGTATTTTCCCGAGGAAGCCCTCAAGCTTTCCCGCCCTTCCTGATTTCCGGTCAGACGACGCTTGGAAAAAAGACCGAGCCTACTGAAAAGCGAGGATCGGAAATTGGTGGAAGCCATTAAGGACCTGGACTCCGAAAGGTTGGACGACACGCTACCTAGTGGAAATCGGACCGCGGACCATCTCTTCGGAATTGTCCTGCACGACGCGTACCACGTGGCCCAAATTCAACTGATCAAAAGACTCTACACAGACCTGAACGAAAAGTAAGAGTGCGGTGCAGCCTCCGATATTTCTCGGTGGTTTGTTCAGTTTCCACCGCTCAGTCTCTCGATTGCTTCCACTGCTCGTACATATACCGGGTCCGATTCACCTGATGATATTCTCTTGACCTTTTCAAATTGCTCGATCGCTTGAGCCGTCCGGTCGATCTGGGATAACATGATGCCTCGGTTGAAGTTTGCCTGGATGTGAAGAGAATCCTGTTCAAGTACGCGATTCGTTTCCTGAATGGCCATCATCGCATTTTGAGGATCGTACAGATAGGCAATCGCCATGTCGGTTCGAACATCCAAATTCAGGGGATTGATAGCAAGTGCCTCCTGGTAGGCTGCCACCGCCTTCTGCGCCCACGGCGACCGTAGCGATTCAGGCTTTCGTTGCATCCAGTCGAAGTACAGATTCCCAGCCACAATCCACTCCTCTTCGACACCCGCAGACTCGGCTATCAATACAGTTTCCTCAGCTGCGAAATCAAATCGGCCTGCCGCAAAATATAAATCGATGAGCTGACGACGCAGTTGCACTACGTCTTCCTCGCTGGCCCCTTGTAGTGCTTCCTTTAGCTCTTCCTGCCTGGGAATCCATTGCTGGGCAAGCGGTTCTTCGGCGGCCTCTATCATTGGAGCGGCCGTGCCATTGTCCGCTTGACTACCCGAACTCATCGATGTGATTACATACAGAGCCAGCACCAGCAGAAGTGACGATCCTACAACGATCCCAATCTGCAATCCTACGGCCTTTTGGGAGGAGCCTGCTGGATCAGAAGTGGAGGTGTCTGCCTTTTTGGGTCCTCGACCGGGGGGCGTCTTCTTGCGTTTACCGCTGGATCCGCCAGCGGCCGCGCCTACCTTCAGAGCCGAGCCGCACGAGTTGCAGTATTTTGATCCATCCGGATTCGTCCAGCCGCACTGGCCACATGAATGTGGTGCATTTGGATTCTCCTTGGATTCTGGATTGGTGGGTTCGGGACTTTCTCCCGATACGGGCTCAATCTGCGCAACACCTGTCGGTGTTCCGCAAAGATCGCATACCGCGGCAGTGGAGCTCAAACGGGCTCCGCAGGAATCGCAGTTTTGATTCATCTATTGCGTCTAACTGACGGCGGCGTCTACATCCCTTCTAAACTCTTTTGAAGCCTTGAAGGCAGGAATATTTGTTGATGGAACGTGAACCGGTGTATTGGTTCTTGGATTTCTTGCCGTTCTTGCGGCACGATGCTGTACGCTGAATGAACCGAAGCCCCGCAGGTCAATACGGCCTCCACGTTTCAGTTCGGTCTTGATTACAGTTATAAATCCGTTCACCACGGCTTCGGTTTCCAGCTTGGTAAGTCCCGTTCCGGCTGAAATCTGATCGATTATATCTGCTTTAGTCACGGTCGTCCTCCGCTGGGGAGCGTATGTGATTGCCTGTCAAGCGGTTATTGGGTCGTCACACTCAAGATGCAAAATGAAGGTTATATTGGCAATGCTTTCTTCATCTTCAGGTAAATAACATTTCGAGCCCCATCAACAGCCCTTCCTTCACGCAGATCGGGGCGGAATTGGTGTTTAGGAGTTCGATAATCCCTTTTAGCAAGGCGTGCTGGGATCTGGAACTGGAGGGCGGTGGCACTTTGCCACCGGGCCCGTGCTTTATTTACGGCAATCACTCCAACAATTACGATCCATTTATCCTGAATGCGTTCACGGATCTTGGAAAAGCGACAACCGGAGTAATGACCATGGAGTACCTGCGATCGGGTATTCTTTCCAAGGTTTTCTCAGCTGCGGGTATTGTTGGCACCCGAAAACGTGTTCCCGAACCTCATCTGATTCGACGCATATGGAGGATGCTTGAGGAGGGCAAGCGAGTCGTGATTTTTCCAGAAGGAGGACGTCGGTGGGATGGCCGTCCCGCACCATGGATTGAATCAACGGCCAAGCTCTTTATGCGAGCGACCGTTCCCGTTTACCCGGTCGAAATCATTGGGTCCTACGTGGGCTGGCCCCGATGGGCTTCCTGGCCCAGACCGGCACACCTCAAAGTAAAGGTGCATGATGCGGTTGATTTTTCAGATCGACCGGACCTTGAAACCGGGCTAGATAGACTCAAAAATCCGATTGCGGCAGATGAGAACGTGGTATCCAGGTCAATTCGTCCAGCCTGGGCATTCAGACCTGCGGATGGCATTGCCCGACTGCTGTACAGGGATCCGGATTCAGGAGCGTTTGGCGGTCTCCAAACATCGAGCGGAAATGAGGTCTCAAACCTTCAAAGTACCCGACACTGGAGAGTACAAGCAGATTCAACCCTGGTGAATACCAATACGGGAATCCACACGACCACCGCTGACCTGTACGAGGAGATCAAGAATCTTCCCCTTCCCGACTCATCTGATCGACCAATACTGCAAGGAACAGCGAATCTGAGAATCGAGAGTCACCAAGGCCAAGTTCGTGTCCTGCCCAATCAATCGTGTACCCTGTGGAAGGACCACCTCGAATTTGGCGATACGCACCACGAAAGTCTCGAAGATGTCAAGTACATGGGGCTCGAGCGAAACGACAAATTCTGGCTGATCTCTGAATCCTCGTCGGTTTTTGCGCATTTTCGCCAGGAAGACAGCGTTCTCGCATGGAAAGACGTTCTCGGCAGACTCGCGCCACACATTAACAAATAATCACTTTTAAGAAATGGAAGCGTGGGTTCTGAACATGACCGTCGGCGACCTGCTGATCGATTTCGCAATCGTGAGCACTCTGCTGCTGGCTGGAACCCTTCTTAGGAGATATGTCGGCTTTTTCCAGCGTTTTCTCATTCCCAACAGCCTTATCGCGGGGTTTTTGGGTCTGATCCTGGGAGTTGAGCTACTGGGCCTTATCCCGTTTGAACCGACTCGTATGGGTGCCTATGTGTACCATTTGTTGGCGTTGACCTTCATATCGGTCGGCCTCCACAGATCAGAACAGAAGCATTCGTTCGGAGTCATTAATCTGGGGTTTATGCAGGTCAGTGTAATGCTGATTCAGGGAATGGTGGGTCTGGGCATCGCAGTCGCTGTCGCTGTGACAATGGTTCCCGATTTGAATCCGGCCATCGGAATGCTCCTGCCCCTCGGATTTGCGATGGGACCAGGAATTGCCTACTCGATTGGGCAGTCCTGGACGGCGTTTGGATACGCTGACGGCGGGTCCATGGGCCTTACGATGGGTGCCATAGGTTTTTTAGTGGCCTATTTTTTCGGAATGTTTCTGGTCAATCGCGCTGCCAAGAAGGGGCAACTGGGTACGATCCCGAACCATGTGCGCACCGGAATTCGAAGTTCTGACGACAGACCGGTCGGCGCCAGAATGAGCTTCTCGGGTGCCTCCGTTGAGCCCCTGGCGGTCCATCTCGCCCTCGTAGGAGCCATTTATTTAGGGACCTGGTTGCTGACAAACCTCCTGGCATCGCTGCTTTCATCTGCCGGGCTCGCCCAGGAAATCCCTGTATTGTGGTCCTTCCACTTCATTTTTGCGAATGTCATTGCACTCGTAACCCGAAGACTGGTGCTGGGTGGCTCTCGCGGCAACTGGATCGATGAAGGCATGATTCACAGGATCACGGGAACGTTTGCCGAATTTCTGATCGTCACATCAATAATGGGAATCAGCCTTACGTTCGCCCTGCGCTTTGCTCTTCCGCTGCTACTTATTTGCTTCGTCGGAGCGCTTCTGACGTATTTCTTCTTGAAATGGACGTGCCGTGTAATCTTCAGTGCGTATCAATTTGAGCGCTTCATCGGCATGTTCGCCCAGATGACCGGTACGATCAGTTCTGGACTTGCACTCCTGCGCGTTACAGATCCCGAGTACAGATCACCCGTTGCACAAGAACTAGTTCTATCCAGTGGAATTGCGCTCCTCCTCGGATTTCCGCTTCTCCTGATTATCAATATGCCGTTCATCCTCTTCGACGGATCGATCTCAGGATTTCTGATCGTCTTGTCCATGATGGCAGGATATCTGGTGCTTCTCCTTTCGGCATGGGCGCTGTATTTCAGAAACGCTCCTTCCGAAGAACAAGAATAGGCCGGGTTCTCGGGTCGGTCGCTCAGCTCTAAGAGCCTGTCACGCGAACGGCCTCTTCCAGTCTCGTTTCTCCGGTGAGGACAAGCTGTCGTGCGGCATCTGGAAGCGTGGTCATTCCATCTTCAACCGCAGCCTTGCGAAGAATATCCTCGTCCACGATCTCATCGGACGCCATGATGAGTGACAGGATCTTGTCGGTGAACAGCATGGTCTCCGCGATAGCCCGCCTGCCCTTATAACCCGTACCCTTGCATTTTTTACACTTGTCATCTGAGCTGGCCTTGTAGATGGTTGCATCAGCCAAGTCCTCGTCTGAGGAGCCAATATGGCGGAACTGATCCAAATCGGGTTCGCTATCGATCACTCTGCACGAGACGCAAAGTTTTCGAATGAGGCGTTGAGCAACTACAATATTGATGGCGTAAGCAATCAAAAAGGGCTCGACACCCATTTTGTATAACCTGCTGACCGCGCTCGGCGCATCATTCGTGTGCAGCGTAGTGAAGGTTAAGTGACCAGTGTTCGCCAGCTTGATAGCCAGTTCGGCGGTCTCCTGATCTCGCATCTCTCCCACCATGACCACGTCTGGGTCATGCTGGAGAATTGCGCGAAGGGCTCCCTCAAGGGTCAGTTTGTGACTCAGTTTGATCTGTCGCACACCACGCATGAGATACTCGACCGGGTCCTCGACCGTCAATACATTAACTTTTGGAGTCACAACCTGATGTAGGGCTGCTACAAGGGTGGTGCTTTTACCAGATCCCGTTGGACCCGTTAAAATTATCATCCCGTGGGGTTGTCTAATGGCCTCCTGGAAACGCGCGTAGGCGTCTTCCAGAAGTCCGATCTGTCTCAGATCGGTCAGTACCTTTCGATCGTCAAGCACTCGAATAACAATGCTCTCAGCATGCACCTCTTGTTTTGCAGACGCAATGGGCAAAACTGAGACGCGGACGCGTAACATATATGGAAGCACCGATGGCAGAGACATGTTGCGTAATCAGATCCTGCATACCCGAGACAACGCTGCCATCTGCATAGGTCAACTCGGATTTGAACGCATCAAGTTTGTTCATCAGCTTCCAGGTCACGCGGTCGCTCGGATCTCTCGATATGCACACGATGCGACCACTCACATCGGGAGCATGTCCGTGCTCAACCACTGGAACAACTCCAATCTCAAACAGGCGCTGCCAGAGCTGCGGAGATACCTTGGAAGTCAGAAGATCTGCCTGAACAAGAGAACTCATTTGACATATCAGAACGGGACGAAATTGGTAGATACTGGCTGCGAGGCGCTCCAGCGATTGGGCTCGAGAAGGCTCTTGGCGCGCGATCGTTCTCCATGAGAGGGTGCCCGCGGCTGCGTATTTCTTCTCCCATTCATCGAGATCATCGCTGGAGATCGATCCATCTCGAAGCGCCTGTGTGAGAACGCGATCCGCCAGACGGAAAATTTTGTTTGATTCCACGTCCTGTTCGGCCTTTGTGCCTGCCAACCATTCATTGACAGTCTCGTCGATAAGAGCGAAATCGAGAAGCTCTGTCGGCGCGAAGTCCTCTGAACGAGCATAGGTGCGGTTCACAGCGACGGCTCCGGCTTCGCCGCGATTTTTCTTCCGCACATTTCTAAATGCGTCAAATACGCCTTTCTTTGGTTTTTCAGTCGATTTGTGTCTCTCTCAGGAAATTTTTCCTGTCTTCTCCAGTATCGGACGAGAAAGCGTTCTGTTAAGACGAATCTTTCGTCTTTCTGCTACGTCTTGAGTGCTGATAGTCATCGTTCCTGAGGAACGGGGCCGTTTTATGGGTGGACAGCGAATTGGAACTCGGGCCGCAAAGCTGTTTACCATCACTATTCAGACGAGCAAACTGCGATGCCTTGTTTATTTGTTGCCGGCGCACTCATCGTTCCACGCCTTTCGATCGCATTTTTGTGGTTCATGACGAACTGGTTCGGAGGAATATTCGATTCCCTGCTCTGGCCGATTCTAGGATTCGTTTTTGCACCAACGACGCTACTCTGGTACACCGTTGTACAAAACGTATTCAACGGCTCCTGGGGTATTTTTCAGATAGTAGTGATGGTCATCGCCATCATGATCGATATGTCTCCTGGAAGCGGCAAAAAGAAAAGAAGGTCCGATTAGGCCCCGCTCTGGAGATTGACCACGTAGCGTCCAGTGATTCCTCCTTTCATGAGCTGTGTACTCGCTTCGACTATTCCGCTCAGAGCAACCTCGTGAGCTAACGAGTTCAAATCCACATTTCCAGCCAGTTCGCTCAGTCGACTCCAGGCAGTTATTCGCCTGGCCACAGGACAGGTATTGGAATCGATACCGATAAGTTTTACACCCCGCAGGATGAACGGAAAAACCGTTGTGTTCAGCTCGTGGCCCCCCGCCAGTCCACACGCGGCGACCACGGCATGAGCTTTACAGCGGCTGAGGACTGATTCCAACGTCTTTGACCCGACAGAATCAATGCAACCGCTCCACTCGCCTCGATCCAGCGGCCGAGCAGCGCCGTTTTCCAGCTCGCTTCGTTCGACAATTCGCGTAGCTCCAAGGCTCATCAAGTAATCCCGTGCCGAAGACTTTCCGGTCGATGCGGCGACTTGGTATCCTGCTTGACTAAGCAACATCGTGGAAAAACTTCCAACTCCGCCAGTGGCTCCGGTTACGAGAACCTCACCGCTCGTGATCGGCAAACCATGATTTTCAATCTCGAGCACCGACAGCATCGCCGTCAATCCAGCCGTTCCAACGATCATAGAGTCCCGGGTAGACAGGCCCGACGGAATTGGAATCAGACTTTTACTTGAAACCCTCTGAACCTGACTGTACCCACCCCAGTGCTTTTCGCCAATACCCCAGCCGGTCGCCAGCACACGGTCGCCTTCTGAAAAATCCGATGACTCAGAGTGAATCACGCTGCCAGCCAGATCAATCCCGGGGACGAAGGGCATTTCACCCCTGATAATCTTTCCCTTGCTCGTGACAGCCAGCGCGTCTTTGTAGTTGATGCTACTCCATTCGACTCCAACGAGTACATCACCCTCACCCGGAAGTTGATCCTGGGTTAGGGACCTTATCGATACACGTGGCTCAGTACTGTCTATTACAAGCGCTTCAAAAGTCACTGGCGTCTTCTCTCGGGGTCACGATCGATGTTTTGGAAATCCTCCTCGGGAGGATCGATTACAAGTTCGGGGAAAAGAGGGTCCAAATCGAGCGTTTGTTCACCGACTCTCGAATTCCATCTCCTTTCGGCCCTCTCACTGGCTCGAATAATACTGAAAGTACCGAGGGTGCCATCAGAGCGTACGTGCAATTCGCCCGTCATGT
>CALBJU010000015.1 GCA_937893205.1 uncultured Bacteroidota bacterium | reverse complement strand
TACGGCTACAATGGATATGCTTACGGCTACGGCGGTGGTCTGGGTGGAGTATCTATAGCGAGAGGCAATTACGGACCCCGCGGGTCCACGATGGGACGAAGTGCATTGACAGGCCGGACGCGCGGTTCGCGCGGCGGGCGTGATCAGGCGACCATCACCGGCAATCGAAGCACACTGGGTGGATCTTCTACAAGCTCGGGTGACTTGGGCACGCGGACGATCGTCAACACCAGTCGTGGATCGACAAGCACCCGCAAGGGTGAGTCCTCTACGAGAACCACGAGGGGTGCCCTTACAACGACACGTGATTCACGAGGCAGTGATCGGACTACGAGAACTACCACGTCAACACGCCGGCCAGTAAGCCGGGCGACGACCACGCGTTCGGGTTCGACGACCCGAGACGCATCGAGAACCACTACCAGGTCGACAACTTCGCGATCAGGTACCAGGACCACGTCCCGGTCGAGCGGTACACGCTCTACGGGTTCATCGACCAGGTCAACGGGAACTCGTTCGACACGTTCGTCGAGCAGATCATCGGGCACGCGTTCAACGCGTTCATCGACCAGATCATCGCTCACTCGCTGGTTGACCAACCAGATATCATCGGGCGCTCGTTCTTCGGGTTCGTCGAGTAGATCTTCCGGCGCTCGGTCTTCCGGTTCGTCGAGTAGATCTTCCGGCGCTCGGTCTTCCGGTTCGTCGAGTAGATCTTCCGGCGCTCGGTCTTCCGGTTCGTCCAGTAGATCTTCGGGTTCTCGCTCGTCGTCCAAACGCAGCAGCAGAAAAAAATAGCCTCAATTCAGTAGAAGGAGGGCGGTTGCTTGTCTGAGCAACATTCAAGGGCCCGTGTCGGGATGATGGTTGAAGCTGGGTACAGTCCACTTGAGACCATGAAACACACGGGCTCTTTTTGTGCCCGAAAATGACAATCTAAATACGCCATAAGTAACTGATATTGTTACCTTTACGAACATTATGATGACTCTCGTACTCAGAAACGAATCACAGACAATCAGGACGAGTAGTACCTGCGCAGTCGCACTTGCACTGCTCACTATGACTTTTCTCGCGGGGGCTTCGCAGCTCGCGAAAGGCCAAACGGGAGATGATGCGCTTCGCATTGCTCAACGCGCTCCCGGCCAGACCGCGAAGAATCTGGGCCTGGGCGGCACAGGCGTCGCCGGTGTCGTAGACGCGTCAGCGTTCTTCAGCAATCCCGCTGGTCTTGGCTGGTCCGACAAGTCCTGGTTCAGCGGTTCGGTTACCTCGATCATCGCAAAAGACGAGGGCGTGTTTCAGGCACCAGGCTCGATCGGATCTCGAGAAGAGGAGGTCACATCCGTGGGTCTGGGCAACCTGTCCTACCTGTTCAAGATTCCAACGATGCGGGGAGCCATGGTTGTAGGCGCCTCGATTTCGGAGGTGTCATCGTTTGAAAGGGGCCTCTTTTTTGACGGGGACAACAACGCAAATTCTATCACCGACTTTTTTATCCCATTCTCTGACGAGTTCTTTCTGGAAGATGATGGAGACGGTGGTGTATTCCCCAGTTTTGACAGGACTCTGTCGTTCATAGGGTTTGAGACCTTTGCCATCGACCTGGACCAGGATCTGGTGGACGCAGGAGATCCAGTTCCGTTTCGAGCCGCAGTCTCGGCAGGGACAATAGTTCAGACCGGATTCGTTGAAGAATCGGGACGTATGATGGAATTGAACGTGGGAGGTGCGATCGAAGTGTCGAAGGATGTGATGATCGGTGCATCAATCAACGTGCCGTTTGGTACGTACAAATTCCACCGTGTGCTCGAGGAAGACGACTTTCTCAATGACAATGATGGCACGGGTGGGACGACCGACTTTGCATTTCTCAGCTTTTCTGAGCGGTTCGAATCCGAAATAGTGGGCGCGAATCTGAGAGTTGGAATTTCAGCACAGGTGAACGAGAACCTGCGTCTGGGTGCAAGTGTCGAGACACCGACCTATTATTCGATTGAAGATAACTTCAGCACCCGGCTGCACACTGAGTTCGACAACGGAGATTTCTACTCCTACGGCGGTGACTCGTCCGAGAGGGCTGGCACGGGGACATTTGACTACAATGTGACCACCCCATGGAAGCTGAGCCTGGGCGCCTCGTACGAATCGGGTGATCTGAAGCTGCTCGCCGACGTGGATTGGATCGATTGGTCACAGCTCGAGCTTGATTCGGACGGATTCTCGTTTGATGACGAAAACCTGGCGATCAAACAGAGCCTTGATGCAGTCGTAAATGTCCGTGTTGGAGCGTCCTATGATTTCAATGCGTGGCAATTCAGGATCGGAGCCGGCGCCTATCAAGATCCACGCGGCAGCATTCTGGGTTCAGCGGCAGTAGCCACGGTGGATCGCGAACGCACGTATGCCTCCGGTGGTGTCGGGTACAAGATCAGTGACAAAATCAATGTCGATATCGGGTGGATGGCAGAAAAGTTCGATGATCGTTATGATCTGTATACTACTGAAGTCACGGACGCACCATTCGTGCTCGAAGAGGTGACTCGTCACACCGTGAAAATCGGATTGTCATTCAGTCTCTAGAGCTGGTTCGCGTCTGTCGGCTCTCTATATCCTGAGTGCTCATGTCCTAGTGATGCCTCAGTGTGAAGGCGGTGCGTTCGCGCGGCGACAGTTTCTTGAGCGTTCGCTCAATGTGCTGCCGGATATTCGCTCCGTCTGCATGGTCAAAGGGCGAAGGACCTTCCGAGGGAGATCGATCGGGCTCGTCATCATCACCGAAAAACCGCATCAAGGTGAGCGCTTTTTTTCGCTTCTTGTTGAGATACGTATTGATCGCGATGCGCCGAAGCCAGGTGTACATCTGGGCTTCTCCACGGAAATTGTGTAGTCCGCGATGAGCTTTGATGAACACCTCCTGCGACAGGTCTTCAGCATCATGATGATTTCCCGTAAGGTCCAGCGCGAGATAGTAGAGGGCACGTTTGTGTGTCTCCACAATCTCTCGGAACGAAAGGTCTGCGCTGCCGGTGGCCACGCTGGCTTGTGCGGGTTCAGTCATCAAATACATCAGGCACCTGATTTGTCGCTATAGACACGGGGGGTACCCGAGGGGTTTACAAAGCAGGGTGTGGAACAGAAATAAACGACAAGAGCCGCCAGGAAACCCTTTCTAGCCGGACTCGGCGGCGGCCTGCTCTCTCCTGCGCTGATCCATTAGTCGGTAGTAGGACTGTGCATTTCTTCGGTGCTCTGACAGAGTGCGACTGAAGATGTGCTGTCCATCGCCTTTGGAGACGAAATAGAAATACCTGTGCTCTTCCGGAAAAAGCACAGCTTGAATAGACGTTTGACCTGGATTGGTTATCGGGCCGGGGGGCAAGCCGCGATACTTGTACGTGTTGAACGGATCATCGAGTTCGTAGTCCTTAAAACGCAGTCTCCTTTTTTCGCCCTCTGTAAGCATTAACGCGTACTGAATGGTCGGATCAGCCTGCAGCGCCCACCGATTTTGCAACCGATTTATGTACACCCCGGCGATCCTCGGCTTCTCCGGAACGTGCGCCGATTCCCACTCCACGATGCCCGCCAGACTAATGATCTCTTCCGGCGTCATGTTCATCGGAATGGCATCCAGCGAATCCATGGCAGATGCAATGATACTGTCGAAGTGATCTTTCACTCTGCGTATTACGTCTTCCGGTTCGGTCAACCAGTAGAACGAATACGTATCTGGGATCATGAACCCCCAGAGATGATTGGTATCGGTGGACAACTCACTTGCCAAACTATCATCCGACAGGGCGGACGCCAGGTCCTCTTCCGAAAACGCCATCTCGGACGCCATTGCTCTTATCAAGCGCTCTTTTCGGGTGCCCGCGGGTATTCTCACCCGGACGGGCTCTTGCAGGCCACGCCGAATCACATCCAGAATGTCTCTGTTTGACACCCCTTCAACGAACTCATAGTGACCGGCCTTGATTTGGTCTCCCCAGCCGGTAATTTTTCCCAGCAAGACGAAGCCGTTCTTTTTTTTCAGGATACCAGCGTCGACGAGGCCAGCTCCGACTGCATCCAGGCTCGAGCTTGGTCGAATGTTAATGAATCGAGTTTCCTCGAACGAAGGTGTGGCGCCCCTCAGAAACAGATCGTAGCCCGCCCATCCGATCAAGACAGCAAGCAAGAGCGTGATACCGCCGAGTTTGTAGAAATCTTTCTTCACTTATTGGGACCGCCTTTCTTCTGACGTTTCTGGGCTTGGAATTGTTGACGTTCCTGAGATCTGGTTTCGTCTATGATGCGTTCAAAAAGACGTCGGACTGCCTCATCATTCAGCGGTCCATCATTGCCACCCAGAACATTCAAGAGCACCTGTTTCTCTCTTTCGGGAACGTAGATGGGAAGTTGCGACTCGTTCTTTATGTGTCCAATTTTGTTCGCGGTCCTGCTGCGTTCGTTCAGCAGGGCAAGCAGGATCTGATCGATACCATCGATGCGGTCCCGCCATCCGGAGATTTCACCAGTTTGCTCATCGTCCGCCGACGAGGATTCCTTTCGGAGCTGTTCAAGCCGGGCAATTATATCATCTAGCCGTATCACTTAATGACCAATCCCGGTTCTGCGGTGATGGTGAGCGGACTGAATTCATTCGCCTGATACTGCTGATAGCCAGCCATGGCGATCATCGCGGCGTTATCCATGCAGTGCTCAAGAGACGGCACGAACAATTCTCCGCCGAAGGAATCGGTGAGTGCCTGCATTCGTTCCCGAAGCCGGGAATTTGCTGACACTCCGCCAACGAGGCCGACATGGTAAATACCGGTGTCTCGCATGGCCTTCTTGACTGGCGCGATCAGCATATCGACGACGGCTTCCTGAAATGATGCGCAAATATCGGCCAGATGTTCTTTAATGAGCATCTCTCGATCAACGACTGATAGAGCGTTGAGATAGTACAGAACGGAGGTTTTTATCCCCGAAAAGGAATAATCGAATCCCTTCAGGCGGGTTCTGGGAAACGCGTGAAACGCGGTATCGCCTTTTCGAGCCAATTCGTCGACACGCGGACCTCCTGGATAGGGGAGACCGAGCAGCTTCGCGACCTTATCAAAGGCCTCTCCCGCTGCATCGTCGCGGGTTTTTCCCATCAACTGGATCTTTCCCTGCCCTTCGATGCGCATGAGTTGGGTGTGGCCTCCGCTTACGATCAGGCACAGGTGGGGCAATGGTGGTCCCTCTCGTCCGAGGAATAGAGAAGCGAGGTGCCCTTCAAGGTGATTCACGCCCATCAGGGGCACATCGAGGCCCACTGAAAGAGCTTTGCAAAACGAAACGCCAACCAGCAGGGAGCCAATGAGCCCCGGGCCCACGGTAACAGCGAGGCCATCGATGTCCGTTTTTGTGAGTCCCGAGTCCTCGATGGCAGATTCTACGACGGGTACGATCAGCCTCTCGTGCGCCCGGGAAGCGAGTTCCGGGACAACCCCGCCAT
>CALBJU010000014.1 GCA_937893205.1 uncultured Bacteroidota bacterium | reverse complement strand
TACCGTGCCCAGGGAGTTCCGCATATACAACACACTGTCCAATTCGGTTGAACCGATCGAGCCGAGAAAGAAGGATCATCTGACCTTCTACTCCTGTGGCCCTACGGTCTATTCCTACGCGCACATTGGTAATTTTCGCTCGTTCATCACCGCTGACCTTATCTATCGCACCGCGTTGGCGCTCGGTTGGGAGGTCAACTACGCGACAAATGTCACAGATGTAGGGCATCTCACCCAGGACGACCTGAGTGATCCTGCTGGTGAAGACCGGATGGTCAAGGCACTTCAGTCCAAGGAGGGCGAAGACTTCGTCAACATCTGGGACCTGGCCCGATATTACACCGACACTCTGATTGCCGATTGGCGAAGCTTGAATCTACTGGAGCCGACGGTCAGGCCAAGGGCCACAGAGCACATGCGCGAACAGATCGCGGCGGTCGAACAGCTGATGCAAAAGGGACACGCCTACGAAACGTCCCAAGGTGTGTATTTCTCCGTGAGTTCTTTCCCCGAATATGGCAAACTCTCTGGCAACACCCTGGAAAACGAACTCGAACAGACCGTTCGAGATGTAGTGGTTGACGAAGAGAAAAAAGATCCGCGCGATTTCGCTCTCTGGAAAAAGGACGACAAACATCTAATGCAGTGGTACAGTCCATGGGGATGGGGTTTTCCAGGTTGGCACATTGAGTGTTCGGTGATGGCAATGAGATACCTGGGCGACGAAATCGATCTGCATGCGGGAGGAGAAGATCTCATTTTCCCGCACCACGAATGTGAAATAGCTCAATCCGAGTCGTTGACGGGTAAGACATTTGCAAAGACCTGGGTTCACACGCGTTTTCTGAAGGTTGAGGGTGAGAAAATGTCCAAAAGCCTGGGCAACTTTCATCTGGTCCGGGACCTGGTAGAGGCTGAAGATGTGGGCGGCAAAGGAATCGATCCCCTGGCGCTTCGCATGACGTTGCTATCGGGCCACTATCGAAAACCTTTCAACTTCACAATGAAGACGTTGAAAGCGAATGTGAAACACCGTGAACGATTGCAAGAGGCAATCGCTCTCGTTGGCAATCCGGATGACGATGGGGCCGAATACTCGGGTGACCTGGGAACGACCCTGTCCGAGAATTACTCCAAAGCCATGGATGCGATGACCGAAGACCTGAATACGCCCTCGGCACTCGCCGCCTTGTTCGGCGGGACGAAAATGATTCTTGCCTCATCTGTCGAAACGGATGAAAAGGATCGAGCGTCGGCACGAAAGTGGTTATTGGATATGAATAATCTCCTGGGGGTCGTATTCAAGAACGCCGAGGATGATGCCGGGGACGAGGTGGATCCACTGGAGGCCGTCGTCCAACCGCTGTTGGAGGACCGCTCAATGGCCAGGGAAGAGGGAAACTGGGCCCGTGCAGACGCAATTCGAGATAAGTTGACCGAGATGGGCGTCGAGATCATGGATACACCGAATGGTGCGAAGTGGAAGAGAATGGGGAAATTATAACGATATGGGATACGGAAAAACGCTACTCGATTATGGCTCGCTGGAAGGCGGATTGGTTCGCATGATGGAGCGATTCAAGACTGAGGGTAGCATGACTGGAGACGACGCCGCAGATCAGTTTCTGATTCAGAACGCAGACGCGGCTTTGATCGGAATGCTCTTCGATCAGCGAGTGCGTGCAGAGTACGCTTTCACTGGAACGGTTCGCCTGCGGGATCGACTTGGCCATTTCGACATGGCGAAGATGGTAGCGATGGATCTTGAAGACCTCAGAGCCCATTTTGCTGCGAAGCCCGCTGTGCATCGTTTTACCAACGTCATGGCGGAGCGGACACACGCAATCGCAGGAATTGTGGCGGATAAGTACGATGGCAGTGCGGCTAATATGTGGTCCGGAGACGTTCCCTACGAAGTCATCCAGAAACGACTTGTGGAACTACCTGGATTTGGAAAAATGAAAGCCTACAAGATGAAGTTCGTCCTCCATTACTTCGGACATCGGGATTTTTCGGATACCTGATCGTGATCCTTTGATCGGGTGATCATTCAGAGTCGCCCAGCCGTTCAGAGTCGCTCAGCCGTCCAAGCCGCTCGGCCGTTCAGAGCCGCTCGGCCGTTCAGAGCCTCTCAGGCCGCTGACAGTGCAGATGTCAGTTCTAGGAAATCTCCGTCGGTGACCGTCAGAGGTTTGATCACGAAGTAGTTGCCAGCGCGATGAATGTCCAGGCCTGGCCGTTCGAGAGATGATTCGGAAGTAAAGGTCTCCCAGGCAATGTCGACCGCCGCATCAATCAACTCGGCTGGATTCCACTTGCCAGAATGAGAAAAAATAGATCGTTCCCAGGCGATTGCTCCGCCCGGTACACTGCGAACATATTTTTCTAGGTATTCGTGTGCTCCCATCATTTGATCCTCCACCGAATCTGTCAGTTCTCCCGATTCGATTTGTTGGCTTTCGATACGCTTGTTATCGTCATGTTGCTGAAAAACAAAAGGCAGCAACCCATTCGGGTTACTGCCTGGTCGTACTTCAAACGACATGCCATAGATACGGAGACCGGGGCGCATCCGACTGAACGGTCATAAAGCGAGGCCGAACTGCATCATCGCCGCCAGAAGGCGGGCACGAAGATGATGATTACAGTAAATATTTCGAGCCTTCCAGCCATCATCAGGAACGAAAGCACCCATTTTCCAGCCATGGGGATGTGTGCATAGTTTTCCGTGGGCCCTAGGGTGCCAAAGGCAGGCCCAACGTTTCCTACACTGGACACGGTGGCTCCAAAAGCGGTCAACAGATCGAGTCCAAAAAAGGCCATGACCAGTGTTCCCACACCGATCAGGCCCAGATATAGAACGATGAAGGAAAGCACGTTTTTCATCACATCCTGCGAAACGACGCGATCTCCAAGTCGAATGGGGATGACCGCCTGAGGGTGGATGAGTTGTTTGACCTCCTTGAACGAATTCTTGAACATGAGGACGTGCCGAATCACTTTAACTCCTCCACCAGTCGATCCGGCCATGCCTCCAATAAAAAAGCACAGGAAAATGACGCCGATAACCATAGGTGGCCAGATTTCGTAGTCCGCCGTGCCAAAGCCTGTTGTGGTGATGATGGCCGCCGCCTGGAACGCTCCGTAGCGAAGTGCTTCTGATATTGAAGCGTATCCTTCGAAGACGGCATCCCCCTGAAAGCTCGGTAGGTAAGCCAGTACTGGCGACCAGGTGCCAAATGTTATCAGAAGGGTGGCTACGGCCATGATCCCTACATACACCCGCAATTCGGTGTCTCTGAACACGGTGATGGTCTTGCCGCGAAGCAGACGGAAATGGAGCGCGAAGTTGACACCAGCCAGGAACATGAAGACGGTTATCACCCACTCGATATAGGCTGATCCAAACTGCCCGATTGAACCGTTTTTAGTCGAAAATCCTCCCGTCGCCATGGTCGCAAATGCATGATTGACGGCGTCAAAAGGACCCATGGCCGGCATCAGCAAGAAAATTTCAGCCACCGTGATCCCAACGTAAATCAACCACAACCGCTTCGCAGTTTCCTGAATGCGCGGAGTAAGCTTGTCTGCGGAGGGCCCTGGGACTTCCGCCTTGTACAGCTGCATGCCTCCAACTCCCAAAAGCGGAAGAATGGCCAGGGTCAGTACGATGATTCCCATTCCGCCCAACCAGTGTGCGAGGCTTCTCCAGAACAGAAACGCCTTAGGGATTTCCTCGATGTCTGGATTCCCGCCTCCACCAAAAATGGTTGCGCCTGTCGTAGAGAAGGCGCTCATCGTCTCAAAGAATGCATCCGTGTACGACTCGAGAACGCCACCCAAGATGAACGGAAAGGCGCCCACGATGGAAAGCACGACCCAGGCAAACGCTACAATCGCGAATCCTTCTCTTATTTGAAGCTCACTCCGCTTTTCATCTCGCCGGAACCAGGACAGCAATCCCAGAGCGATAGAACCGAGGGCCGTTACTCCAAAGGCCCACCACTCGGGTTCGCCATAGAAGAGAGCAACCAGCATGGGCAAGAGCAACGCCACACCCAGGAAGAGAACCAGGATGCCGAGGGAGAATATGACCGCGCGAATATTTAGAACCATGGGTCAGTTCGCAAACAGTTGCTCTGCAATCTCCAGCGTATCTGGAAGAACGAAAATGTAAGCTCGGGCCCCTGGAGTGATCTGCGTCAGACCCGTGGCAATTTCGAGATCATCGCCCTTCATCACGGCTGCGATGAGCAGTCCCTCCGGAAGATCAATATTCATGAGAATGTCCTTTGTGATGGCAGACATCGGCGCTGCTTCAATCTCCAGTATTTCGGCGTCCAGTCCGTGCACGTTAGCGACACTCTTGACGTGTTTCCCGCGGAGAAAGCGAATGACTTCCCTGGAAACGGTCAATTTTTTATTCACGGCCGCGTCGAGACCGATCGACTGACTGATCGGGATATAGGCTCCGTTGGAGAGAAGTGCCACCGTTTTTCGTACCCGTAAGTGCTTGGCCAACAGGCAAGTAACGAGATTTGACTCCTCGTCGTCCGTCACGGCTACAAATGCATCCATTTCCGAGAGGCCTTCGCGTACAAGCAGATCTATGTCGGTGCCTTCACCATGAATAACAAGGACAGAACTCAACTCCTCCGCCAACTCTTCAGCCCGCGCCCGGTTGGATTCGACGAGTTTGACGCGTTTGTCTTTTTCCTGGCTGAGCTGCAGAGCAACCCTGGCACCGATATCGGTGCCGCCCAGAATCATGATGTCCTCCAACTTCTGATCGGACTTTCCGAGTATTTCCATGACAGCCGGGATATCCTTGGGTCTGGCGAGGACAAAGATCTGATCATTTTTCCTGAGGCGCTCCCGGCCCCCCGGCAATATGGTTCGAATTCCGCGGGCGATAGCCATCACCCGGAATTTGATATTCGGCGTATCCGAAACCAGGTCAATCAATGTTCGGCCGATAGCTGGACTGTCGGGATCGAGCCTGAGGCCTACCAGATGGAGACGTTCGTCAGCCAACATGAGAACATCGGTCGCACTTGCACGCCGAATGAGTCTTGTAACCTCTGCCGCTGTACTTTCTTCGGGATGGATAATCAGATCTATCCCAAAATCAGAAGTCTTCAGAACCGTCTGCTTTCTGGACAATTCTTCGGACCGAACTCTGGCGATGGTCGTTTCGACGCCCAGA
>CALBJU010000013.1 GCA_937893205.1 uncultured Bacteroidota bacterium | reverse complement strand
CAGAAACCACAATGGACGGGCGGGGTGTGTTCACTGTGGTTTCTGCATGCTTTTTGGTTGCGAGGTCGGAGCTAAATCTTCAACTCTAGTTGCGATGATTCCTGAGGCGGAAGCCTCCGGCAATTGCGAGATTCGAGCCGACAGTACAGTTATTCGGATTACTACGAACACGTCGGGTCGCGCTGATGGCGTGCTCTATCTGGACCGGGACGGAAACGAACAGACCCAGAAAGCTCGCGCAATAATCTTGTCTGCCAACGGGGCAGAAACGGCCAGACTGCTGCTGATGTCCACCTCCAATCAGTTTCCGGATGGATTGGCGAACTCCAGTGGAAATGTCGGCAAGTACTTGATGTTCAACGGCCTTTCCTACGCGTACGGAGTTTTCGATGAGCCCCTCAATGAGTACAAAAGTATTCAGGTGACTCGGGTCATCCATGATTTTTACGAAACGGATCCGAAACGCGGCTTTTACGGGGGTGGAGGGATTGACGCGCGATTCTTCCCAGGGTCACCTATTCTGTATGCGCAACTGGGGATGCCCCCCGATGTGCCCCAGTGGGGGAAAGCATTCAAGGACGCGCTGGGCCACAACTATACGCGGACCGTTGCTATGAACGGGCACACGACCTCGCTTCCCCTGGCATCAAACACGATCTCTCTGGATCCAACGATTAAAGATGTCGATGGGCGACCCGCCATCCGGGTCACGTATAATGATCACACCGACGATATCTCAACCATGCGATTCCTGCAGGATCGGTCGGTAGAATTGCTGGAAGCCGCAGGTGCCAGGAAGATCTGGAAGACACCCGTGGGGCCGAGCACGATCGCCGCCCATCTTCTGGGAACCGCCCGAATGGGAAATGATCCGCGTACTTCGGTCGTAGATCGCTATCATCGAGCTCACGATGTCCCCGGGCTGTTCATCTGTGACGGATCCAGCATGGTTACTTCGGGGCGGGGGCAGCCAACGATGACGATTCAAGCATTGGCGTTTCGCGTGTCCGAACATATTGCATCTTTCGCCAGAAATGGCGATCTCTAGTACATCCAATAATCAACTCAGAAAACTCATGACAGACCAGGATTATGACAATCATGCTAAGTGGGTAACCGGATTTCACAAAGTCCTGGCGCCCCTGATTCTTCTGACCCTGATCGGATCGATCTACCACCTTGTAACATCATGGGGATCAGAGACTCAATATTCCGCTGCACTGCTGACCGCTACGAATCTCGCCCTTCTGATGGCCGCCATTTTCGGCAGAGTATTCGCGCTCAAGGCTCAGGATAGGGCGATTCGGGCGGAAGAACATATTCGCCGTTTCGCTCGCAATGGGCAGATGCTCGACGACAGGCTCACCATGCGTCAGATTATCGGGCTACGCTTCGCGTCAGACGAAGAGTGGGAAGCCCTGGCTCAGCGTGCCATCGACGAAGAAATGAGTGAGGACGACATCAAAAAAGCTATCCAGAACTGGAAAGCTGATACATATCGCGCATGACACCATCCGACTTTCGCTCGAAAAGGCCCGAGGCCGTCGAATACAATGAATTCTACGATGGATACGTTCAGACGGTGCCTCCCGGAGATGTCGTCGCCTTCCTGAACTCGCAACGCGAGGTGCTTCTTACCCTTCTTCGTGAACTGAAGGAGGAGCAGATAGACTTCAAGTATCAGGAGGGTAAGTGGACTCTGCGGGAGGTGTTCGGACATCTGATCGACACGGAGAGAATATTTTCGTATCGGATGATGTGCATCGCCCGCGGTGACAAGACTCCGCTGCCGGGGATGGATCAAAATGTGTATACGGCCGCGGCGAACTTTTCCAGCCGCACCTGGCGAAGTCTGCTCGATGAATTCGGGGGACTTCGGACGTCCAACCTCGCGCTGGCTTCAAGTTTTACGGAAGAAAACTTGAATATGACCGGCAACGCCAGCGGATTCGATATTTCCGTTCGGGCGCTCATCTGGATTCTGGCCGGCCACTGCGAGCACCATATAAATGTCCTAAACGATAGATACCTGTTAAGGAAATGACGCGTTTACTTTTGATATTCCTGTGCAGTCTCATTGGACTGTCCTGTTCGCCATCCGATCGTCTACCGCCAGGGGCTGACGTTCCCGACTGGATTCAATTGTTCGACGGCGAGACGCTCGATGGATGGACGCCGAAAATAAAGGGTTACGAGTTCGGGGTAAATCACGCCGAGACGTTTCGGGTCGAGGACGGAGCCATCACCGTCTCGTACGATGGGTATGATCAGTTCGATGAGAATTTTGGTCATCTATTTTATGAGAAGGCGTTCTCTCATTATGTCATCGCGGTCGAATACCGATTCATCGGAGATCAGATCGAAGGAGGACCAGGATGGGCATATCGAAACTCGGGGATCATGATTCACTCTCCCCCGGGTGAGTCGATGCTGAAGGAGCAGAACTTTCCGATATCGATCGAAGTCCAGCTTCTGGGCGGAAACGGAATCGATGAGAAGACGACTTCGAATCTGTGCACGCCCGGCACCCATGTAGAAATGGGTGGAGAACTCGTGACCAGACACTGCGTGAGTTCGACGTCGAAAACCTACCATGGGGATCAATGGGTGCGCGCCGAGGTGCTCGTTCTCGGAGATTCACTGATTTCTCATCGTTTGGAGGAAGTCGTGGTTCTCGAGTATCAAAAACCCCAGATCGGGGGCGGGAGCGTCGATCCATTCGACCCCGCGTTCAAAATCGATGGAAAGCTGCTGGACAGCGGATTCATCTCATTGCAGAGCGAAAGCCACCCCGTTCAGTTCAGAAAGGTGGAATTGCTCAACCTGAAGGGCTGTATGAATCCAAAAGCATCGAATTTCAAATCCTACTTCATGGCAAGCGATCCTCGGGCCTGTAAGCCCTGACAATAATAGTTCGTCACGGACGTTTTCACAGAGGGAACCAAAGCACTTCGCTTTCATACGGGACAGGCTCTCGTGAATGCGGTGAAAAGCGTGTAACCTTTTGCGCTCGCATCCGTGATAGTCACCCCTGGGATTATCATCCCGCGGCTCGTCAGAGCCCCCCCATTTGACTTTTTTCTTCACTACAACTCAAGCCATGAAGAAGACTTACTGGACTTTATTCGCGGCCACTATTCTGTTTGCTATGGGCACTGTTGCCCAGGCACAGCAGTTTGGCGGCGCTGTCGCTCAGACTGAAACCGACATCATTGTCGGTCAGTCTGGACAAAACGCTACAAACTCATCGGTATATGTATACCGCAAGAACGACGATGGCGAATGGGCAGAGGCTGCCCGACTCGTCCGCTCGGACAACGACGGTCAGGACGATCGTTTCGGCCGTGCGTTGGCTACCGACGGAGACGTTCTCCTAGTCGGTGCTACGCTGGTTGATAACTCGACCGGTGCTGTCTACGTCTTTGAGAAAGACGAGGATGGAAACTGGATGGAAACAGGTTCACTGCTTCCTGATTCCCTGATGGAAGGCGACTCATTCGGTCGTTCCATTGGCATCTCCGGTGATTTCGCCGTGATTGGTGCTGCTGGCACCAACGGTGGCAAAGGAGCCGCTTACGTTTTCAGCCGCGCGAGTGGCGATTGGATGCTTCACAGCACGTTCCAGAACACAGCGGAAGGAGACGGCGGCTACTTTGGACTATCCGTAGCAATTGCCGGAAACAACATTCTCGTCGCAGCACCTTCGAATGGTGAGACGGAAGAGGCTCCTCCTGCTGGCGGCGTATTCGCGTATAGTTACGACGCCGATGCTGACAGCTGGGGAGAAGGCAACGAACTCGCTAGCTTCCCTGGTCTTCTCGACGAAGCTAGATTTGGATCTTCTCTCGATATGAACGAAGACTTCGCTGTCATCGGCGCTACCGGTCTCGGTGGCATGATTGGTGGAGCTGTTCTATTCGCAAATAATGGTGGTGCCTGGGGTTTCAGGGGACTGGTTCTTCCATTCTCTCCAACGAGCCCGAACTCAGGCAGCCAGGTCATGATCGTCGGTGACGACGTCTGGATGGCCAGCCAGAGTGGAATATTCGAATATACCGGCGGAGACGACGGATTCGTGTCATCTGCAATGCTCGCTCATGGTGATGTGACGTCAGCCACAGCGTTTTCCATAAACGGAAATGTTGCGGTGGTGGGACAGGGCGGAACGGATCAGGCGACCATTCTTGAAATGGAAGAAGGTCATGGCTGGCACGTGACCGGCATGGTCGAAACTGAATTTGTTGATCTGTACGATTCGATTGCCGGCGGTCAGGTCGACTGCGACGAAGGAGCTGCCAACAGATGGGATTGTTCAGATGTTGACCTTCTCTCGTTCGTCTCGCTTGGCGATCTTGGTGGTAGCAAAGGAATTCGCATGAACGATGTCTGGGGATGGACCGATCCTGAAACAGGACGTGAATATGCCCTCGCCGGCCGTACCAATGGTACCGCATTCATCGACGTTACCAACGCCGAAAATCCTCGCTATCTCGGTGACCTACCGATGACCGAAGGCGCGAATGCTGCTGCATGGAGAGACATCAAGGTCTTCAACAACCATGCGTTCATCGTTGCCGATGGTTCAGGACAGCACGGTATGCAGATATTTGATCTCACCCAGCTGCGCGATGTGGGTGAAGCACAAACATTTGAAGCAACGGCACACTATGGCGACTTCGGATCGGCTCACAACATTGTGATCAACGAAGCGTCTGGCTTCGCCTACGCTGTTGGCGTCAACAGTGGTGGGGAAACCTGCGGTGGCGGTCTTCACATGATCGATATCAACAATCCAACTGAGCCAATCTTCAGGGGCTGCTTTGGCCACGAAGGAACGGGCCGTTCGGGTACTGGCTACTCGCACGACGCTCAGTGCTTTATCTATGCCGGTCCTGATACCGAGCACAGTGGCAAAGAGATTTGCTTCGGTGGAAACGAAACAGCTGTTTCGATCTCGGACGTAACGGACAAAGACAATCCGATTGCATTGTCTTTGGCTGAGTATCCAAATGCTGGTTACACACACCAGGGTTGGATCACGGACGATCACGAATATTTCTACGTCAACGACGAACTCGACGAAATCAGTGGCGAGCAGAGCCTCACGCGCACGCTCATCTTTGATGTTCGCGATCTTGATGATCCTGTCCTCGTGCAGGAATTTCAGGGCCAGACGGCTTCGTCAGACCACAACCTGTACGTTCGTGGCAACTATATGTACCAGTCGAACTATAGCTCAGGTCTCCGGATTCTGGATATTTCAGACCCTGAAAATCCAGTTGAAGTAGGCTACTTCGATGTCAATCCAGTGGGCGACAACGAAGCGGGCTTCAATGGTACGTGGAGTAACTACCCCTACTTCGAAAGCGGAACGCTTCTCGTGACGGGTATCGAGTCGGGTCTGTTCTTGCTCAAGAAGAAGCAGGTTGATCTCTAGAACTTGAGGGTTTCTCCCCGGTGAACATCGTTCATTGGATTTGAGCCCGAAAAAAGCGATACTGTTGCTCGTATTGGTGCGGCGCACGATGTGACGCCGTACACAGGGCGGGCCGGCTCTGCCGGCCCGCCCTGACTTTTTAA
>CALBJU010000012.1 GCA_937893205.1 uncultured Bacteroidota bacterium | reverse complement strand
CCCCCCGCTGCAAAGCGGCAGCCGATATTCCTTCCCACATCGTTTGCCCGACACGCTGGATCTCAAGCAGGGCCTGCCGACCGTCATCGGTCAGCTTGTAAATTCGTTTGGGTCTTCCACCGCGTTCCGCGCGCGCTTCACTCAAGCTGGAATCGATCATGTTTCTTTTGACCAGCCTCTCCAGCGGGGCATACACAGAACTCAGCGACCAGGGTCGTCCAGAGATCTCGGAAAGCCGCTCCTGAATGGGCAGGGTGTAGGCCTCGTCCTGCAGTTTCCAAACAGCAAGCAGGATGTACTCTTCAGAACGCGTCAGATGATTCATTTCGTGGGAGGTGCGATTTCGGGGCTGAAAAGCCCTTTACGAGCCCTACAAGAATTGTTTCACTTTGTGTAAAAACCGAATCAAACAGGGCTTTTGTTCAGTGATCTGAAAGTGACCAGATCCCAGCCGACTCTATCACCGTCGTTCCTGGCCCGGAATCGTGAGCTTGATTGATCATGGCCCGGGCAATGCGTTCAGCAGAAATGGTGCGCCATTTTTTTGGCAGCATTGTCATAGCCCACTGGCCGATTCGTTCTGCGCTACGAGCATCACCAGGACGATTTCCACCAATGACCGATGGTCTGAAAAGAGCGACGGACTGAAAACCCAGCGCCGAAATCATGTTCTCCAGCTCGCCTTTGATGCGGCTGTAGAATATTCGAGACGAGGCGTTCGCCCCCAGAGAAGAAACGAGCGAGAAATGAGTAGCTCCCAGTCCGTGCGTGCGCCGTGCCACCGCAAAGGGGATTTCCACGTCGATCTCAAGCATCTTCTCCTGGCTGCCTGCTTTCTTGATCGTTGTTCCAAAAGCGCAGAAAACATGATCCACGGACCGTGTGGGCAAGAGTGTCTCGATCGCCCGGAGATCGAAGGGTACTTCTCTGAGTTTTTCCGACTCAATACCGGTCGATCGTCTGACCAGCGCGAAAACGCGGTCATACCGCGGATCTTCGAGGAGCAACCCAAGGCAATGAGAGCCCACAAGCCCAGTGGCTCCTAGTATCAGAGCGTTCATATCTGCCAGGTCCTGCGTGTTCTGAGTGCGATCGAAATTCCTACTTCTCGACTCTCATCACCGCTTTCATGGTAACTCGATGTCCCGGGAAAGTACAGAGCACGTCGTAATCTCCCGGCTCCATTGGGGCCGTGAACTCCAGTATTTCGTACTTCTGGTAGCTGAGGAGCTTCGAAGCAGCGATAATCTTGTCGGTCTCGGGGATAAACGCGGCCGCAAATCCGTCGGCGCCAAGCGCGTCTGCCGCCGCGCCAATTTCATTGAGCGACCCAGGTTCACCGACCACGATGTTGTGCGGTGTCCAATCCTCGTTCTCAAACCACACCTTGACCGCTTGACCTGCTTGAACCGTGAATGTGGGGATGTCATAGCGCATTTCATCGGGAACGGTCCTGATCACGATGGCATCTTCATCCGGCTCGGGATTATCAGATCCCGCTTCAGCTTCCTGCATCTGGGCCAATTCAGCCCCTGAGGCTGCGCCGTGATCCCACATCTGTGCGACAGTTCTGGCCGCGATTCGGGCGTGAGCCACCGGCGAGCTGAGCAATACATCGAGCAGATTCCGATTGATGACATTGTGCTGTTGGTGTAGCCAGAGACCTTCCAGCAGGTGGTGTGCATCGGTCGCATCAGTTGGGCTGAACTGCTCCAACCACGTTTCGAGTGCGGCCATCACCTCATCGGTATTTCGCTCCGAGAGTTCCACCCGGGCGCGTTGCCTGATGCCGTTGACCGGATGTTCGAGCACCGTCAACAGATCAGCAATAGGTTGTCCGTCGATGGCGACATGTTCTGAGAGTGGGCGTCCCGTTGCACTGATCCGGTATATACGACCATGTTCATGATCTCGGGCGGGATCGCGGATGTTGTGCTGCATGTGCCCAATGATCGCATTGGCCCAATCGGCGACATACAACGCCCCATCGTCGCCGATCTCAAAGTCAGAAGGCCGGAAATTCAGATCGCCGGATACAAGAAGATCAGTTGTCTCTGTACCGTTCACATCGCCAGAGAGCGTATCGAAGTCCAGCGTGTACTGCTTGATGCCCAGAAAGGCGATTACGTTCAACAGGATGAAGTTACCCTCGAGGCTCGGCGGTAGATGCGCGCTGGAGAGTATTCCACTCGATGTAACCGGTCTTACCGTGTTCTCAAGCAGTTTTCGCATGCTGAACGAGCCATCGGCGTTGGGCTTTACCTGAAACGCGCGGCCGCCGGTCGCGTCGGTTGCATAGTGATACCCCCAATAGTCGAATGCGGTACCGTGCGCGTTCGGCGGATTGGTAGCGTGAAAACTGAATTCAGACGTGCGCGGATTGAACCGGTACATTCCTGAGGTATCGGACTCCTGATTCGTGCTCCAGGGGGTCTCGACATTTGAGACGTTGAAGACGCCTCTCTGATAATAAATGAAACCGTCAGGTCCGTAAGAGAAGTTGTTCGCCGAGTGATGGGTGTCCGCGGAGCCCAGGGCTCCCATGATTCGGATGCGAACATCTGCTACGTCATCGCCGTCCGTGTCCTTGAGGTAAATCAGGTCAGGTACCGAGGCTACAATGACACCGCCATTCCAGAACTCAAAACCGGTTGGATTATGAACGTATGCGAACGTGATTGCCGTGTCCGCCACGCCGTCACGGTTTTCGTCGGGTAGGATCAACAGTCGATCGTCCATCTCGCGGGTTGGCTCCCATTTCGGATACGTCGCCCAGGTTGCCGCCCACAGACGGCCTCGCGTATCAACGCCGAGCTGCACCGGGTTTACGAGTTCAGGAAACATGTCCTCCGAGGCGAAGAGATTCACCTCGAGTCCTTCTTGGAGCCGCATTTTCGATATCGCTTCCTCGGCATCCGTGTACTCAAGCGTGCCTGTTTTGCTGACGCCATTCTGAAGTTGCTCCTCGTCCAGGTTCGAGATTACTTCGATGGGCTCGGGTACATCGGAATCGTCTGCCTGCAGGGATTCTCCGCGGGCCGCTGCCCAAATTACGGGATCGCGATTGGCTGTCATGTAGTCGAGCTGCACGAGCTCTCGCTGCATGACGACAAAATTGGTCTGATTGTCGGTGAATTCGAGGGTAGAGCGGCCGCCCCAGACGTCGTTACCGTCGGTGGCGCGGTAGCGATTGAACCAGTGCCAGTTTTTGTCGAGCACCGCAGTACGAACCTCTTCAATCCTCGAGATACGCGTCCTGGGCCGGCGGCCCAATAATGACTTGACGATGACTCCAGCGATCTGGCGGTTACCCTCACTTCCGAGGTGAACGCCGTTGATAGTGAGCGGCGCTTTCGCTTTCCTGTAGAGCCGCTGGGATGCTTCGAACAGGTTGACAAACGGGACGCCCTTCGCAGCGGCGACCGTTTCCATTTCAGCCGTGTAGGCTTCGAGCCGCTCATTGCTCGCCGTGCCGTCGGGTAGGTTCGGATCGTTCAGATCTTCGTGCGCAATGGGAGAGAAGAGCACGATTCGGGGTGCGCCGTCTCCAGAGTAATTTTTCGACCGCGTGCTGTCGATCCACTGCGTCAGATTATCGCCGAATCCAGAAGGGTCTTCGTCGAACGATTCATTGTAGCCGAACATCGCGAAAATGACGTCCGCCTTCGAAAGTGTGAGGTGCTCGTCCGTCGTAGCAAAGCCACGGCTTCGGGGACGGTGTTCGATTCGATCGCCCGAAAATCCGTGATTTCGAATGACCAGCTCGAGTTCCGGAACTGCCGCCTGAAGGGTTGCTTCCAGCCAACCATCGTGCTGCATCCGATCTGCCAGAGCGTTTCCGATGATCACGATGTGGTCGTCTTCCTGAAGTGGCACCAGCGGTTCACTGCAGGCCAGGATAGTGAGCGGCATCGCCAGGAAAACGATGCGGGCGAGAGATCCTTTCATATATACTTTTCGGGCAAGGCCCCAGAGGCCTGGCGTTATTCCTCTTCACCTACTGATTTCTCGGTCGACATGATCGGCGTGTCCCAACCCGCCATATCGGAAGGTCTGACGCCCTGGCGGTAGCCGCCGAAGCTGAAGGTGACAGGGTTGTAGGGACCGATGAGAGCGACATCGTTCTCCGCGGTTATTGCGTCTTCCAGACCAGCCGCCCAAAGGGCAGCGTTGATCATCATTCGCCGGAAGCCATCATTCACGAAATCCTCAGAAGCACCATGTGTGGTCGTGAAGACCCGGCCCTCCCGTCCATCCTCGGCCCCATACGTTCGTGTCCAGGCGACAGGCAACAATTCCTTTTCTGGATCGGGTGCTGCATCGGCCTCCATGCCATTGAGAACCTGACCGACACCTAGCGTGACCGACCCGGGCATCGGATGGGCTTCGTACCCACCAGATTGAACATGAATGTCGCTCACACCCCGAAGAATCGGGTGATTGGCCTCCTCATCAGTCGGCAAGATCAGCGAGCTTTGTCTGTGGTTCGAGCCGTAATGACCAGCCCACGTCTCACCTAGAACTTGGCGTCCAAAGCCCTTCTCGTACTCCTCTCCCGCATAATCGAAGGAGTACTTGGCATAAGGACCGTCTTCAATCTTGAATGCGTGCGTCGATGTTCGAATTCCTACTATCGGGCCTCCTCGATCGAGGTAATCCACTATATGCTGCATTTCCTCATGCGGAAAATCCTGAAAGCGTAGACCCACGACCAGCAGGTCGGCCGTTTTCAGGGCCTCGAGCCCAGCGATACGTGAACTGCCGGGCTCAATAAAACCTTCTTCGTCCAGCGTGAAGAAGACGCTCGTCTTAAAGCCAAAATTTCGCGCAAGTATGCGCGCCATGGCGGGCAAGATCTCCTCGGAGCGGTATTCATGATCACCGGCGAGAAAAACGATGTGCATTCCATTGCCCGCACCATCAGAGCCCTCGTAGGTCACCAGATGCGGATTATCCTCTTGTGGGGCCTCTTGAGCGCCGCATCCTGCGGAAATGACGGACGATAACATTAGAAACATTGCAATAATCAGATTTGGGATCTTTACGAATTGGTTGATAGGGCGCGTTCGCGTCATGACTTTTTCTCTTTGAAGCGGGTCAGACGATTGCGCGGGGGTAGGCTGCGTCTGAACGGACCGTGTCTGGATGGGTGCATCGACACTCAATACGATAGCGTCGGCCGATACATTAAGTCTAAAGGTCTGTATAAACAACAGCCGGTCGACTAGATGCGAATAGCCTTCTCGGTCCAATAAGAACAGCCTTCGGAATGGGACCCTATTTCGGAGAGTAGGGCTGCTTGACG
>CALBJU010000011.1 GCA_937893205.1 uncultured Bacteroidota bacterium | reverse complement strand
GAAGCGCAGAGTACAACTACCTTCCCAGCCCGGACGATATTTACGTTTCACCCTCGCAGATCAAGCGATTCGCCCTTCAGATGGGTGATACGGTGGATGGAGAAATTCGACCGCCTAAGGAAGGAGAGCGTTTCTTTGCACTCATCCAGGTGAATACAATAAACGGGCACGCTCCGGGCGAAATCGCCGAACGCCCCAGTTTCGATTATCTGACTCCCTATTACCCGACTGAACAGCTTGTCCTGCAGACGCTTGGGGGAGAGTATTCGACTCGAGTGATGGATCTCTTTTCGCCAATCGGCAAGGGGCAGAGAGCGCTGATCGTGGCGCAGCCGAAAACAGGTAAGACGATCTTACTACAGAAGATCGCCAATGCTATCACGACGAATCATCCGGAATGCCACTTGATCATTCTTCTGGTGGATGAACGACCGGAGGAAGTGACCGACATGCGTCGACATGTAGAAGGCGAAGTCATTGCTTCCACATTCGATCAGGAGCCAGAAAGGCATGTGGAAGTGGCCGACATCGTGCTCCAAAAAGCGAAACGATTGGTTGAAGCAGGACAGGACGTTGTCATTCTGCTGGACTCAATCACTCGCCTGGCGCGTGCCCACAACGCGGTTGCTCCTTCATCAGGAAAAACGCTATCTGGCGGCCTGGAAGCGGGCGCCCTCCGGGGACCAAAGCGATTCTTCGGCGCCGCACGAAATGTTGAGGAAGGCGGTTCTCTGACCATCATCGGCACCGCGCTCATCGATACGGGAAGCCGCATGGATGAGGTCATTTTCGAAGAGTTCAAAGGCACCGGTAATTCGGAGATCGTGCTCGACCGCGAGTTGGCTGATCGCCGCATATTCCCAGCTATTCACATCGTGAAATCTGGAACGCGTCGCGAGGAGCTTCTGATACCAGAAGCGAAACTCAAGCGAATCTGGATTCTTCGAAAAGTGCTAGCCGACATGGAGCCGGTGGCCGCCATGAACTTCCTGCTGGAAAAAATGCGCGGAACGAAAAAGAACGACGAATTCCTCGTCGTAATGAACTCGTAGCCGGATTGAAATAGTTTCTGTAAATATAAAAGGCCGCCCCAGGGGCGGCCTTTTATATTTGCTTTAATTTCAGTGGGGGGACAGAGTCATTCAGGTCCCTTGGCCTCGGTCGATGCGGGAGCCAACTCCGCCTCTTCCGTACTGGAAGCGACAATAACGGGATCAGGCCTGAGCTCAGGTTCTGGCAGAGCGCGATGCACGAGGTAAGCCATACCCAGTATCGCCACCGCTCCCGCGAGCGTAATGCTGACATATCCATAGCGAACGTAGGCAATTCCTGCAACGGCGCCTCCAATTCCAATTCCCGTCTGGCCGATCGAGACGGCCAGGCTCAGCAGTGTCCCGCGCCTGCGCTCCTCCACCAGAGCCGTCATCAGCGATTGCAACGGGCTCACACGAATGGCAAAAAGGGTCATTGCTGATCCAAAAAGAACGTAGGCGACCCACATACTCGTAGTGAGAAAGGTGGTCAATACCATTACCAGCCCGAACCCAATGCATGATGTAATGATGAGCGGCTTTCTTCCTGTGCGATCTGAGAGCTTACCTGCCAGAGGCCCGGCAATCACCTGTGCGATACCCCCTACGAAAAAGAGCGAAGCAATGGCCGTTCCCCCTACACCAAGCGTTTGTTCGAGCCAAGTCGGTAGGTAAATAACGTACAGGCCAATGCTGAAAAACATCAGGAAGTAGATGGCGGAAGCTGCAACCACAACTGGCCTTTTCAGCAGATCGCGGTACCCGGCAATGGCCGATCCAACGGTCAGCTTTGCGGTATTTCGTTCCACATTCGGCTGAGGAAGATAAAAATATATCAGGGCCGTCGTGAATGTCATCGTGATGGCAAACATCAAGAAGGCTCCCCTGAAACCGAACTGGTCGGCAATAATAATTCCAAGGGGGATTCCAGCGATCTGACCAACCGCCACTCCACTCATCACCCAACCATTTGCCCAGCCGCGCTTATTGTACTGGAAATAGTCCCCTACATACGAGACAGCTCCACCGCTGAGCATCCCTCCAGCCGCTCCTGCAGCCGCACGCACGACCAGAAGTGACGTGAAACTGTCTGCAATTCCGTGAAGCCACAGCGCCACTGCCATGGCGGCACATCCCAACAACAGAACAATCCGGCGCCCGTATTTATCCGAAATCGGGCCGATAATGAGAGCAAATATGCTCAAAAAGACCGCGTACGAGGTAATCAGCCATCCCTGAAGCTGTTCCGTTATATCGAGAGCTTCTCCAATACGAGGAAGAATGGGCGCTACGATGATCACCTGACTGCTGGCCGAGAAAACCAGGAGCCAAAGAGTAAATAGAACGAGATTTGGGTGGGATCGGTCGCGCCGAGCCATACGGTTTTCACACTTGTTCTAAGCTGTCAATCGGCGCGAGGAATGTACGTTACACGGACCATTCCGTTGCGCACACTCTCCGGGTACTACGTCATCTCCCCCTTAAATAGGACAGGATTGCCTGTGATGCGAGATAAACTCTCGATCTCCTGGGTCAGTTATCCTTCCCTGTAGCTTCAATCATGATATCTGTCATTCTGCGCACAAACTCCTGAGGAGTGGTGAGAGAGCCTTCTGCCAACATCGCTCCCTCAAAGATCTGCAGCACCGCGGTCTCGATCAGGCCATCGTTTTTTTCATCTTTCCCCAGTGCGATAAGATTTTTAATGAGTGTGTGCTGAAGATTGAGCTCAAGCACCTTCTTCGATCCCTCGAAGTTCTCATCCATCATTTTCATCATTCGCTCCATCTGGGAGTCCATTCCAGCCTTCCCGACGACCAACGTCGCCGCTGAATCGACCAGACGATCCGAGGCCTTTACGTCCTCTACACGATCTGCCAATATTGACTTGAACCGGTCGATGATTTTCTTTGAGGCCTGCTTCGTGGGTGCGCCTTTCTTCTTCTTTTTGTCCTTCTGGAGATCGAGGTCGGCCGTTTCAACGCTTTTTAGTTCGAAATCTTTGTATTTCGGCATACCCGGGACAATGAATGCGTCTACCGGTTCGACCATCAGCAGAACCTCCAAATCATTCGCCTTGAAGTATTCCAGATTTGGATTGAGCTCCGCACCGGTTCGGCTTTCCGCCAGGACGTAGTAGATCTCCTTCTGTCCCGATTGCATTCGATCCACATATTGCTCCAGGCTCACATAATCCCCTGCATCCTTCGCGGTCGATTCAAACCTGAATAACTCTATCATCTCATCGCGATGCTCGAATTCCGTCTGCAATCCAGACTTGAACAGCGCTCCAAATTCTCGGAAAAAAGTATCGTAGCGATCAGATTCTTCCACGGACCACTCTTTCAGCATCCCCAGAATTTTCGTAGTCAGCACCTTTCTGATCTTTGCCAGAACCGGGCTCGCCTGAGTCACCTCTCTCGAAACATTGAGCGGTAAATCTTCGGTATCCACCACGCCTTTGACAAAACGCGCATACTCAGGCAAAAGGTTTTTGGCGTCGTCCTGAATGAACACCTTCGTCGAGTACAGGTGAACACCATAATTATAGTCCTCCTGGTACAATCCTCGAGGCGCTTTCTTAGGTATAAACAGGAGGGATTTAAAGCTGATTCGTCCCTCAATATTGACCTGCAGATGACCCAGGGGCTCCTCGAAGTCTCCTGAAACGAACTTATAAAACTCGGTGAGCTGCTCCTCGGTCACGTCTGTCTTACTTTTATGCCAGAGCGCATCCACCGTATTGACCTCCTCCCCCTCCACATGGATCGAGAAGTCGACAAAGTTGGAGTACTTCTTTATGATCTGCTTGACGCGCCACTCCTCAGCAAACTCACCCTTGTCTTCCTTAAGATGCAGCGTGATGGTCGTGCCCCTCTCCGTGCGGTCCGTTTCTTCAATTGTGAAAGAGCCAGTGCCATCGGAAGCCCACCTGAGCCCTTGGCTGTCTGGATCAGCGTGACGCGTGTCGATGGTAATTTCGTCGGCAACCATGTACGCGGAGTAGAATCCCACTCCAAACTGACCGATCAGTTGAGCGTCGACAGGGCCGCCCTTTTTTTTGAGCTCGGTCACAAAATCCACTGTGCCCGAAGAGGCGACGGTACCAATCTTGCTCATCAGATCATCGCGGCTCATACCGATCCCTGTATCCGTCAGAATCAGGGTGTTGGTGTTCTTGTCAAGCTTGATATCGATACGCCGCTCTGCGTCGGCGTCTACCACATCGCGATCCGTAAGCATGCGGAAGCGGATCTTGTTCAACGCATCGGACGCATTGGAAATCAGTTCTCGAAGGAATATTTCCTCGTGGGTATAGAGAGAATGAATGATGAGGTGAAGCAACTGCTTCATCTCGGCCCGAAATTCAAAGGTTTCGGCGGTGGACTGCTTGGTCTCTGACATGAACGGGTCAGTTGATGTTGGGTGGACTGGAAACAAGAAAGACTGGGAAGCCCATTCTTGGCTGAAAACGATGTTTTGTTCCGTGAACAAACAAAATAAGGTGCGCCGCATCTTGGAATCCCAAGTGCGGCGCACCCTTAAAAAAGAGTCAAATCGAGTCTTCTAGCCGACCTGACGAGTTTTAGACGTCGAGGGCAGTGCGTGACGATCTTCACGTTGGTTGCCCGGTCGAGATTCATTCATTGACGGTAACAATCGGCTCATCAAGCCATCACCTTCAGGGATTTTAGCCGCTGCAAGCACTTCAGCTGCCATTGCAAGCCACTCTCTCAGGCTCCGATCTTGAATAAGAGCCGCTGTAACGCTGGCTCTGTCAGAGTCGTTAAGTTCGCCAGTCATGTATCCGGCCAGCATGTTTTCGTCGATACGCATGATCGTCACCTGCCGAGGGAGCAGATTAGTCTAGATTTGTTGTGGCCCTCCCCGATGGAGGGACCTCGCATTGTGGGTATCGACCCGATCGACGCAACTTAAATGATTCATCGAAAAAACTACAAAACGGTGCTCGGACTCTCAGGAGCTCGATTCGATGAGGTCCCATAAATTGCCGTAAAGATCTTTGAATACAGCTACCGTGCCGTATGACTCGGTCTTCGGCTCTCTCACAAACTCGACTCCTTTTTTTAGATAAGCGTGATAATCTTGCCAAAAGTCGTCGGTGTATAGAAATAGAAACACCCGACCGCCCGTTTGATTTCCAATTCGGGAAGACTGCTCCTGGCCGACGGCGCGCGCCAGAAGCAATCGCGTCGCCTGTCCTCCGGGAGGAGAAACAACAACCCATCGCTTTTTTTGCTCCTCAACGTAGAGATCTTCGATCAGATCGAAGCCGAGCGTCTCGGTAAAAAAAGTTATGGCTTCGTCGTAGTCGCGCACCACCATCGAGGTCAATCCCAATGACTGCCTCATTTCGCTGCTGTGGATAGTCGTTGATGAATCTGAGCGAGGTGATGTTTTACGTGCTCGACGTAGTCGAACATGAAGTATTCCAAGGTAGTGCTCTCGTCGGGCGGCACCAGGTGCCATGCAATCTCGTGTAGATTGTGCTGGGATCTCTGGGCCTGTCGAACGGAGATCGGTGTGCGGGCAAACACGTGCGATAGATGGTAATTCAGCTTGAGCCAGAGACTTATCAGTTCGGCAAATGATCGCTCTTGATAGCATTGTGTCGAAACCCAGTCATCCTGCTGGTATCCTTCGAAAACCAGGTTGTCCGAGAGCTGTCCACGAACAAATCGACCGTGATTGATAGAAGCAGAATCGATGAGATGCCCGATAATCTCTTTCGCAGACCACGTATTAGGATCCGACTTCCATGACGCGGATTCCTCCGACACTCGGGCCAACGTCTGCTCGACCTCCCGAATTACCGACAGTAGTTCCTTTTCGGGGCTCTTCATAGGTTCATTTCTTTGAACGGGTTTTACTGGAACGGGCCCTTCTGAGCCCCGGAATTGTAAATCGGGCCACCATCCGCCGCATACTGCCGCAGGACCTTCACAGCCTCCTCCCTTAGGACATCCCGGCGGACATAGATACCGCGAGAACGAAGCTCCGCCTCCCAATTTGCCAGCTTAGGTCCTTCATCAAATCCAACACTGCGCGCATCTTCATCCCGCGCCCCACATAAGAGTCGACTCACCCCAGACCACGGAATGGAGCCGAAGCACATGGCACACGGTTCCGTACTGGCAGCGAGATCGTATTGCAAAATGCCACCATTTCCGATGTCGTACCGGTCGAGAATATTCTGAGCCATGATCAACGCCACGATCTCCGCGTGCAGCACAGAGCAGTTTGATTCGGAGACCATGTTCACACCCGGAGCGATCAGCCGACCCTCCTGGTCGAAGACAGCCGCGCCGAAAGGGCCGCCGGTTTCTTGCTCTATATTCTGCTGCGCAAGATCGATCACCAGTTGCATCCGATCCTCGACACTGGCAAAGAGCTCTCCTCTCCCCTTCAGGAATCCTTCGACCCATCCCGGCAACTGAATGTTCACGACTGGAAATTTCATGTCCCGACATCCTCGTGGTGAATACAGGCCCGCAGCAGGGACCGCATCCTGGCCCCACCGAGGTTACTGATCTGCGCTACGTTTCGTTTCGGAATCAGACCTGAATCCGGGTGATTCGCGATGGCATGCTCGAGGCTTTCTTCTCGAAGAAGATGTAACATCGGATACGGGGAT
>CALBJU010000010.1 GCA_937893205.1 uncultured Bacteroidota bacterium | reverse complement strand
CGGTCGTTACTGATCTGTAAGCCGAATTCTGTCTACCTGAAAAAGGACCGCGCCAATTCAGGGAGATCATCATTTATCTGGGACTGGCGTCACCGCCAGCCTCAAGCGGTCTACCCGCATCGATCAGGAAGGGCACTCCTTTCGCCCGAAGGCGAGCGATGCTGCTTGACCTTGCACCCCATGAGGTTTACCTGTCCAACGTTGTCACCAACGTTGCCGGTGGGATCTTACCCCCACCCTTTCACCCATCACCTGTGCCCCGAAGGGTCATCGGCTGGTCTTCTCTCTGTTGCACTTGCTGTCACCGCTCGGCGGCGCCTTCCTGTTAGGAAGCATGGTGCCCTGTGGTGTTCGGACTTTCCTCAATCGCCAATTGGCGAACGCGATGATCCGATCAGTTCTCTATTGAATCAAATATGCAGGGCTGAGTTTCGTCGGAAACTGATTGATCAGGCCTTCACGCCCTTGACCGCTTCCTGGAAAAGAGCACCGTCGACGATGATTCGCCCTGTGTGTTCGCACGCGACAATTCGATTGCGCTGGCGAATTTCGAGCTGACGTTGGGGTGGTACCGCAAATCCGGCTGCGGCACCTCGTTCGAGGGGCACCACAGCCCGTCCGTCTCGAACTCTCGAGCGCAGGCGATCATAAGCCCGTACATAACGCTCATCCACCTTCTTCTGAGCTTTCTTGCGTGTTTTTTCCAGTCCAGCCTGCTCGCTCTTCGTGTCTTCGAGGACTTCCTGCAATTCGCCCTTCTTCTCTTTCAACTCCTTGTTCAGCTCCTTGAGACGCGTACCGGCTTCTTCGACCGCGGCATCGCGGACAGGTTGTTGCAGATCGATTTCTTCCCCGAGGGTAGTGTTATCTATGATTCGCTGTTTCTGCGCTTCGATTTCCTTGGTGAGTGCGTCGTATTCCCGATTGTTCCTGACTTGAAGTTGCTGTTCTTCGTACTTCTTGATCAGTTGTTCGGCGTCTTTGACATCGGTAACAGCCTGTATTTTGCTTACTCCGCTATCTTTCAGTTCCTGTTTGAGATTGTCGAGGCGAGTGGTGAGACCTTCTTTTTCGTCTTCCATATCCTTGATTTCGTCAGGAAGATCACCCCTCAGTTTTTTTATCTGATCGATCTTGCTGTCGATGTGTTGAAGGCGGATCAGCGCGACAAGCTGATCGCTGATTGAATGCTCTTGGGTGGTCGTGGCCATGCTCCGTTGTCGGCAGATTTGCGAAATTGTATAGACGACGAAGTAACGGAATATTTTCGACAAAGTTCGTTGTAATTCGTGCGAAGAATGCGTGTACCGCGACTCTCGCCGCGCGACGTTGACGGTCTATGATCACACTCACTCTACGTCGCAATCCAGGTTTGGACGGGTGAAGTGCGGTGTTTCGTGCGAATCCACTCGATCTCTGGGAAGCGCTCGCGTAGCCACACAACCAACAAGGACTCTGTCATCCTCTCGGATTCGTAGTGGCCCGTGTCAACCAGCGCCATCTCGATGTCGCCTCCGCTCCCCATAACATCGAAATAACGGTGATATGAGATATCCGAAGTAACATAGACGTCAGCCCTTACTCGATGGGCGAGTCCAATAAAATCGGCCCCGGCTCCCCCGCACACAGCTACTTTTTGAACGGTCGAGTCGGGATTACCAGCGTAACGAATGCCCGGATTCTCCAGTTTCTGACATACCTCGTTCAGAAAGACACCGAGTTTAATGGGAGCGGGAAGGTTTCCAACCGCGCCAATGCCCGCATTTCTGAAATCTTGTTCTACCGCGACGATGTCATGGACCATCTCTTCATATGGATGCGCTTCTCTCGCTGCATCCAAAACGCTCGGCAGTGCCCAGCGGGCAACCTCGACCTCCAGACGAATTTCGTTCACCGATTCTCTTGGACCACTCGCTTCACCTTCAAACGGTTTTGTGCCTTCACCTGGCTTGAAGGTAGCGGTTCCTCCGTGTGAAAAAGAGCACTCCGAATACTTTCCAATCTTTCCCGCACCCCTGCTGAATACCGCGTCCCGGACACCATCAATATGATCGATGGGGACAAATAGAATCAGCTTTACCGTGCTGCCTTCCAATCGGGAAAGGAACTCGATCCGTTCCAATCCAAGAGTACGCGCCAGTTCAAATGATACCCCGTCTCTTGCAGCATCGAGATTCGTGTGAATGGCATAGAGGCCGATTCCACTCTCGGCCAGATTCAGGGCCATGGACGAAACAAGTCCGGAATCAGTGAGCGATTTGAGAGGGCGAAACAGGAGTGGGTGGTGCGTAATCACACACTCAGCATTCATCTCCTGAGCCTCCCTCACGACGTCAGGCGTCAGATCCAAAGCAATCAAGCAACGAGTGACTTCTGCGGTCATCCTTCCAATCTGAAGGCCCACATTGTCATAGGACTGCGCGCTTCCCGACGGAGCCCATTCCTGCAGGGCTTCGTCTATTTGGCCAATAGTAATACTCATGATCGACCGGACGCGGCAATGCCTTCAGCTTCATCGACACGCATGAGAAAGATTCCACCCAAGACAAAAAGGACGATGACAACCGCTATACCGAACCGCATACTGCCGAACATCGCCGAGAACTGCGCGATGAGGATGGGCCCCATAAACGCAGTTGCTTTCCCTGAAAAAGCGAAAAATCCAAAAAATTCATTTTCCTTGCTTTCTGGAGTAAACCGTCCGAGCAGCGATCGGCTGGCGGATTGCATCGGTCCAGCCAGCAGTCCGATACCAATTCCGGCAACCCAGAACCACATTGTGCTTCGCGTGAACACAGCGAGCAGTGTGGCTGCAATCAACCCAACAAGGGAAATATTTATTGTTGTTTTCCCACCCCATCGATCGTCAAGGAATCCGAGAGCCCAGGCTCCAAATCCTGCCGCGAGATTCAGCGCAATTCCAAATATCAGGACTTCGTCGAAGGTAAAGTCGAATACATTCATGGCGTAAATGCCACCAAACCCAAAGATCGTAACAAGACCGTCGTTGTAAATCAGTCGTGCGAGCAATAACCGAAACACTTGACGATACTCCTTCACCTCTGCAAACACACGTTTCAGATCCTGAAATGCCTCAACCATGAGTCGGCGCATCGGTGGAGGGCTGGCTACAGGTCGATCGTTGAGAAACAAAAATGTCGGAATGCTGAACAGCGCAAACCAGCCAGCCACGAGGAGAGTGGTTGCACGAACATGTTCAGACGTATCAACGTCCATTCCGAAGAGAGGTGGGTCAGGCCGAATCAAAACGAAGAGGCCCAAAGCCATGCACAGAAGTCCACCAACGTATCCCAGCGCCCATCCATTGCCCGATATAGTCCCGATATTGTCAGACGTTGAAATATCAGGCAGGAATGCATTGTAGAATACCAGCCCCATTTCGAACGCTACGTTTGCAATGACAAAGACGGTCAGAGCAAAGAGCACATCACCTTCTTGCGGGAAGAACAGGAGGACGGTAGCCGCAATACAGACAATGGTCGAAATGCCAAGAAACCGTTTCCGATATCCACCGCGATCAGCCATCGCTCCAACGAAGGGGGACAAGGCGGCAATGATCAACGCTGACACAGTGATGGCACTCGCCCACATGTCCAGGCCGGCGTCATAATCTGGAGCAATTTTCGATGCAAAAAATGTCGCGTAGACGAACGTTACGATCAGGGTCGTGAACGCGGAATTGGCGAAGTCATAGAACGACCACGCCCAGATGGCAGACTTGGATTTGCTACTTGCGTCAGACAAAACGAGTCGGTGTGAATGCCCCGCAATCTACCTTTGGGGTCATGTCATCGCAACTCCGAAATCTTGTGTATCTCCCCGACGAATCGGGCGACCTCTTCTTCCGTGTTGTAAGCATGGACCGAGGCCCTGATCATCACGGGAAGATTCCGAACTTCGGAATCCAACTTGGTCCACTCGGGATGCGACAGGCTCACATTGATGCTGATCTTATCGAGGGCGCTTTTGATTTTTTCAGAGTTCGTGGTGTCGTGCGAGAACGTCACGATCCCGCATTGATTTGATCCCAGATCATGAACAGTGATGCCGCTTAAGCTTCTCAACTCCTCACGCAGACGGGCCGCCAACATCCGTATCCGCGCATAGACTTCGTCTTGCCCCAATTCCAGCAGATATCGAACAGCCGCGCCCAGGCCAATCTTTCCCGCGACATACCCTTCCCAGTTTTCAAAACGACCTGCATCGGGCAACATTTCAAATCCATTCCTCTCGGTCCAGGTCGCAGCGTGCAGATCGAGAAAAGGCGGCTCTACCAGGTCGAGGGACGAAGCGCGAACATACAGGAAGCCGGTTCCGCGTGGTCCTCGTAAATATTTTCTGCCTGTCCCCGACAAAAAGTCACATCCGATCTCGTCCACATCAAGGTGAATCTGGCCGACCGACTGACATGCGTCGAGCAGGTAGGGAATATTATGCCGTCGGGCCACAACACCGACTTCGGCTGCAGGATTGATGAGCCCTCCATTTGTCGGAACGTGCGTGAGACAGATCAGCCGGGTCCGATCACCGATGGCTGCTTTTAAGAGAGAAACGTCAACCTGCCCATCCTTGTCGTTCGGGATGACATCGATTTCAATATCAAACCGCTTTGCCTGCTGCAGCATCGCGATATAATTGCTGGCATAAGATGCCTGGGCCGTGATAACCCGGTCTCCAGGACGAAAAATCATCCCATAAAAGATCTGATCCCAGGCACGGGTTGCATTCTCCAAGAGCGCAATTTCGCCCTTTTTCGCACCAAAAAGCTCTTCAAGGGCCCGATAAGTGTCTTGATAGGCCTCTTCAGCCGCGTCGTGAGCTTCGTAGCCTCCAATGATGGATTCCCTGGTCAGGTGTCCCTGAATCGCGTCAAGAACGGGTAGGGGCATGAGCCCCGCACCTGCATTATTGAAATGAGCGACGTGCTCGCAGCCTGGAGTATTCGCGCGAAGTGCGTCGATATCGAGCGACATGGTCGAAGAATTTGAATGAAACGAGGCGTATTTTCAGTGTCCAAGATACGCCGTGTTAGCCCCTGTTGATACGGCTATTCCGCCCTCGTAGCTCAGGGGATAGAGCACCGGTTTCCTAAACCGGGTGTCGCAAGTTCAATTCTTGCCGAGGGCGCAACCAACGGAATCCGTCCGCATTATTTCTCCCCAGACGCACACTTACTCTCAAGTGAGTGTCGATCACAAAGCTGAGTCGGGTTCTACCCTGATTTGGTGCAAACTTCTAAAAAGACCGATCCTGGTCTTGAGCTGCACCCCAAACGCGGACACTTTCTAACGTTAGAGATTGCTTCTGGTATAGGGAATCATCACAAGAGTAGCCTCTGATCTGGGCTACTCACGACAAAACGTCTACTTGCGCCTAAAGGCTAGTTCGCTCCTCCAAGAAGTCTACGACACTCTCAAAGACCAAATCGCTGAAGAGATCGAGGAGTGTATCGTTAGTGTAGCGATGGATACAAGTCACCCCGCATGGTTTAGAGCAGCCAGATATTATACAAGAGTTAAGATGGGCTGGTCTGAGAGCGATCGTGCTCCAGCCGCCAATTCGAGCCAACCCGTGATCGTCAACTTTACTCCGGTATCACGAGATGATTACTAATTGAATCAAATGCCTCAAGAGGAATCCGTAATTAGATATTATCATAATCTGTAAACTTTCGGTCGATCATATTGTTAGCGCCCCCCCCCGCCTAACCAACCAACTATTTAGTTCAATGAAACACTTCCTTTTTCTGGTTATTTTCGCGTCCACAGGGCTCTTAGCCCAGGCACAGTCCAGCTGGTTTGGGAACACGAGTTGCTCAGATCACGGGGCAGCTATCGCCGATCAAGCTCTTGTCTCTCTCATTAATGTAGAAAGACCTATGGCAATCGGTATGGCCCGCGCTGCACTTTTGATTGACGAAGGCTGTGGTATTGCCAAGCTGGTGCTTGCAAATGCCTCCGGAGATTCTCAGGACGCCCTCCTGAGCGAAGCCGCAGCGATGAACTTGTCGGCAGACGAGCGCCTCTGGCTGGATCTCATGCAAAGCGATGACCCGTGGCAGCCTGCTGCAACGGCCCTCGTCGAAGCAGGCAACACAGCGCCTGTCTTTGCTTGGATGTCATCATGGGATAATAACCGGGGCACAATTGCAGAAAACATGGAGGGTTTTGTTAACGACTACCCAGACCATGCTGCTAGCGCCTACAACATGCTCGCCTACGCCTATGCAGATGCTAGTTGGGGCGTGGAAGAGGCTGACATGATCAGAGCTCTTCGGTATCTCGATCTCTACGAAGATGCTCACGCAGGTCCCAACGCGGCTGACTCTCGCTCTGAAATTCTTTGGAACTCGGGTGAGAAGGCCGGTGCCTGGGCAGCCATCCGCTCGGCTGTGGACAAGGGAGGCAATCCCTCGATGTATGCAGATCGTGCCGGAACGATCAGGCGCGCCATGAACGAGGAGAATCTCGCCACGGCAATTCACGAGAAGGTTGCGACATTCTGGTCAGGATCAGATTCGGAGGCTGATACCGAGGCTCGTGCCGCGTTGCTAGCGTCAACGTCGTCGCATTGCGATTCCAACATGGAGGCATGCTATACGGCAACCAAGGAAGAGGTTCTCGCCGCTCTTGGAGCGGGCGCAGAATGGCTCTCTCTCGAAGTGAGTGACGTTGATGTCACGTTCAATAGCGACTACCGCACGGCTGTAGCGACGCATATGAACGCAGGTCAGTACAAAACAGAAGATGGTACAGTCGTTGATTACCAAGCGCGTGCTTCTAGTGTATGGAGCCTTGACCCATGGTCTGGGGACTGGCTCTTGATCCATGGAAATTTTGCTCCCTCGGGAGGAGCGGGTATTCCGTCGACGAACTAGGCGATTTGAGACCGTGAGAGAGAAAAGGGGAGTGAGTCTTCGGTCTCACTCCCCTTTTTGTTTTTCGAAGCAGAGCATTCCTCGGTTGACATTTTTGTATCAGCAAGGAGGGAAGATTGCAGATTAGACATAAGTACAAAAAATGTCACCCAGACTGTCACTCGAACACAATTCAATCATGTAACTCAATGCAGCCCAATGGGAAGAGAGAGTATTGATAATTCCTGCCGAGGGCGCAACCAACGGAATCCGTCCGCATTATTTCTCCCCAGACGCACACTTACTCTCAAGTGAGTGTCGATCACAAAGCTGAGTCGGGTTCTACCCTGATTTGGTGCAAACTTCTAAAAAGACCGATCCTGGTCTTGAGCTGCACCCCAAACGCGGACACTTTCTAACGTTAGAGATTGCTTCTGGTATAAGGTATAGGCGTCCGGGACCACATCTGAACACATCGGCAGCGAAGTTTGCAGGTTCGCGGCCCAAATTGGGTAATCCGGCATATGACAGGCCATATTTCCAACCGCACACACAACCGATAGACTACTTTTTCATGCTGGGACGGATACTGATCGTAAATAAAAATTCAGAATTGGCTGTATCCGCTCGACGATTGTTGAACGGTAAGGCCAAGCTGGTTCATTCGGTGAAACGCCCCAACCGAATTCCCTCCTTGATGGCGTCCAATCGGTATGACGTGGTGCTATTGGATGAGGAAGTTCTGTCTAAAGACGGGGTTGACGATTTTTACTGGATCCAGCATATCCTGCTGGCAGATTCAAATGTGACCATCGTAGTCACGTCAAGGTTGGAAAACCTTTCTAACGTGGTTGGAGCGATCAAGGCTGGCGCTTTTGAGGTTTTGCCCATGCCATGGCCGAGTGATCTACCTGATCTCATTGAGGTTATATCTGAACGCAGCAGAATTCAGCGATCCCGGGAACTGGCCAGACGTGCCGGGGGCCGACCATCAGCCAGCCAGACTGATGTTGATGTTGAAGAATTTATTGGTTATTCCGAGGCGCTTGGAGAAGTACATGCCCAGATTGAGAAGGTCGCCGCGACCGATGCTAATGTGCTGATTCTTGGAGAAAATGGAACAGGAAAAGAGCTGGTGGCTCGCGCCCTGCACAGAAAATCACTGCGCGATGGAAAGCCATTCGTATCCGTAGACATGGGTGCCGTAACCGAAAGCCTGTTTGAAAGTGAGCTTTTCGGACATAAAAAAGGCTCGTTCACGGATGCGATCCAGGACCGGGAAGGCCGCTTTGAGGCAGCTTCGAAGGGGACGTTGTTTCTGGATGAGATCGGGAATTTGCCGGTGCCCCTTCAGGCCAAGTTATTGACGGTCCTGCAACATCGAACCGTCACGCGCATCGGAACGAATAGCCCCAGGCCCATTGATGTAAGATTGATCTGTGCGACCAATCAACCCATCTATGAATCGGTTTTCGAGGGACAATTCAGGCAGGATCTACTGTACCGGATAAATACTGTCGAGATCTATTTACCCCCTCTTCGAGAGCGTATTGAAGACATTCGTCCGTTGACCGATTTTTTCCTGGCATTTTATGCTGAGAAGTACAAGCCGCAGGTCGACCGTATTTCTGCTGCTGCTCTCAGAAAGCTTGAAAAGTATCCTTGGCCTGGGAACGTTCGTGAACTCAAACACATGGTTGAAAGAGCCGTCATCATGACCGACACGACAGCCCTGCAGCCGGAAGACTTTCGCCTGCAGTCAATTCCCTCGTCAAATTCTCACAGCCTGATGTTCGATACTCTCGACCTTGAAACTGTCGAAAAACGTGTAATACAAACGGCAATGGACAAACATGGTGGCATAGTTTCCCAGGCTGCAAGCGAGCTGGGGCTGACGCGTACGACGCTGTATAGGCGCCTCGAGAAGCACGGACTCTAGCCTCAAATCGAAGGGCTGGTGCATTTATCAGTCAAGAGGGAATCCTCGTCAGTTGCGCTTCGTTTGAGGAGCCGGATCAGTCTTTCCGTCTCCTCGCTTCTTCGAGTTTTTCTCCCTCTGACTACGATCGAAATGCACGGATGTAGACTATGCGGAAGGCCGTCGAAGAATGTCTTTTGATCTCGTTGTCCGCCCGGCTCCTTCACGGAGCCGGGCAGGAAGTCCCCATCAGAGGCTCACAGCAGCTGTGATCACGCTGACGTTATCGAAGAAGTCAGTCGTACGAGATGCGAAGTCGATCTGCAGGCGCG
>CALBJU010000009.1 GCA_937893205.1 uncultured Bacteroidota bacterium | reverse complement strand
AGATTTTACGCTTCCTCTGGTGTCGTGTTGTCAGAAATGAGTTTCGACGGAAATGAGCTGGCAATCGCAGTTCAGGCGCAAGAAGGCGTCAGTTACACGATCGAATTTTTCGGAACGATGAAGGGCCACGAGCTCGAGACCGTCGAAATATTGGATCCTGAGTCAGGTGAGTTTCTCGCTTATCGATACAGCGACGAAATTGGACAGCTGTTACTGACAGTTGAGGGTCCGACGGCGAACTACACGATGAGCGGAGAGGAAATGTTCGTTCGAGCCCGGGTGACCTCCACGACGGTCAAACACAATCCGAATTTCAGCGGAGAGTTTGAGAGGGCCTGGACCCAGCCAGTGATGCCCGGGAACTGAGCTATCGTTCGACGTCCCGCGCAAAATTCCAGTCCTCGATCTCCGAGGGCCGCCTCGCATCCATAATTTCGCGAATCATCGTTACGGTTTCTGGATTTTCTGAAGCCACATCGTGGCTTTCCGATACATCCGTACTCAGATCGAACAGAAGCACAGGGGAATCGTCCTGACGTCGGATTTCCAGTCTTACCCCTTTCCAATCTCCCATTCTGACCGCCTGCATGCCTCCAAAGGAGTGGTACTCCCAGTAGAGGGGAGACCCCGCTGTCTGAGCGGTACCTTTCAGCGCCGGCAAGAACGACGTTCCATCCACTCCATCGGGCACCGTCGCTCCGGTTATCTCAGCGATGGTCGGTAAGACGTCCCAGAACGCCGACACATGATCGGTAGACGATCCAGGGGCAATATTATGCGGCCAACGAACGATCATGGGCACCCGAATACCTCCTTCGAAGACAGATCCTTTCAGCCCTCGAAGATTTCCCACACTGTTGAAGTAGGAAGCATCAGTACCCCGAGAGTACGTCGTGCCATTATCAGAGCTGAAGATGACGATCGTGTTCTCATTCAGACCGTACTCCTCGAGTCGTGCGAGGAGCGTGCCGATATCGCGGTCCATTCGGGTGATCATCGCGGCGTATGCGGCCTTGGGCCTAGGGTGTGGAAGGTAGGAGCCTCCAAGGAAGTGCTCCGTATCCATGGAGTCTGGATATTCTTCCAGGGACTCGATGGGTACCTGCAAGGCTAGATGGGGTACTGGCGTCGCAAACACCAGAAAAAACGGATTTGTTCGATTCGCCTCTAAAAATTCGAGTGCCGAGTCGAGCATCAGGTCGGGAGCATAGTGCTCTCCGGCAAAGCGAGCATAGTATTCATCGATGGATGAGAGAGGAGCCTCGATGCGTTGGTGGGCCGGGAAATATTCTTGTCCTTCCAGGCTATCGGGCTCGTTATTGTGCCAGAGATGGGTCGGATAGTAGTTGTGGGCGACGCGCTGACACAGATAACCGTAGAACTCATCGAAGCCTTGATTATTCGGGTGGCCTTCTGAGTCCGGTCCACCGAGACCCCATTTGCCTATGAATCCGGTCTGATATCCAAGAGGCTTAAGCATCTCCGCGATGGTTACTTCTGAATCCAGCAGTGGAAGCTGACCCTCTGGTTCGTTGGGGCCCCATCCGCCCATTTCCTTGTTGTCCCTCACATAGGCGTTTCCCGTGTGCTTTCCCGTAAGTAGCGTGCCACGCGAGGGCGCACAAACTGGACTACCGGAGTAGTGTTGGGTAAACATCATGCCATCACTCGCCAACTGATCCAGGGTAGGCGTCCGAATTATCTGTTGTCCATAGGCGCCGAGCTCATTGTATCCCAAGTCGTCCGCAAGGATATAGATAATATTTGGCGGGGCGTCCTGCGTGCTGCAGCCCGCGACAAGAAGCAGAGCCAGAAGGGAGAGAAGTGTGGATTTCATACAGGATATAGTGTTTTCATATGGTCGCACGATGCCGTGATCAGTTCTCGCAACACGGACTCATCAACATCGGAAAGACGCTTCAGATACAGGCACGATTTTCCAGTCGTAAATTTCCCAAGCTGGGCCATTAACTCATCGTAACGATCGAAGCCCGCCATGATGTGCAGAGTCATAGCCTGCTTCCGTGGAGAAAATCCGGTCACCATCCAGTCGCCCTCTTTTCCCGATGAGTAGACGTAGTGATACGAGCCGAAGCCGACTATGGAGGGTCCCCACATTTTTGCTGGTTCACCCGTTATCTCCTCCATGATCTTCAACACATCGTAGGAATCACTTCGCCGATCTTCATTTTCTACTGCTTCCAGGAATTCGGTAACGGAGGCGTCATTCTTCTTGGTTTTTAGCTCATTTGTCATGGATTGCCTCTTATGAAGTCGCTACAACCGGCTATTGCGGGGGTCGGAAAAGCCGTATCCGCTCAGATCGCTACTCGTCATGTCTCTCAAAAAGATATAGAGGCCAAAGGCAGTCGGCAACTGGAGGCATCTAGCCAAAACGACAAAGCCCTGACACATTTTTAATGCATCAGGGCTTTAATGGCGGTCCGGACGAGACTCGAACTCGCGACCTCCTGCGTGACAGGCAGGCGTTCTAACCAAACTGAACTACCGGACCATTTGCTCCCCTTTGGAGCGGCCGAAAAGATACGGTCGCTTCCAAGCCGTGTGCAACTCCTGGATCTTGAGGAAATCGTGGAATGTGCTCGACCTGTCTGAAAGGAACAGTTCAGCACATGACATGCGCCGTGGTGGTCAGGGGCGGAATTGAACCGCCGACACATGGATTTTCAGTCCATTGCTCTACCAACTGAGCTACCTGACCCTGCAGAGCCGACGAATATACGGACCCGTTTTAAGCCGAGTCAACCAACTTCGGGCGAGGAAGACGGTTTCACAGCGTGTTTACAATAAGCGAAGATATCTGGAGAGAATAAACGAGATCAAAGCACACTGAATCGTCAGCGCATTGTCAGGAAGATTTTCGCGCGCCCCACATCAGCTTGTTCCTGAGGGTAGAGAAGTACTCCTGGTCAGGAAACCGGATGAGATGAACGTGATGAGAGGCTTTGCACACCGTTACCACGTCGCCCTTCAACGCGTCGATTTCATTCACACCATCGGATGTCAGTATGTGAGACTTGTCTGCATCGAGCGTCCTGACCCGAATGACCGACGTGTCTGGAATGACCACGGGACGGACAGAGAGGGCGTGTGGCGCGATTGGAGTGATTAGGATGGAACCACACCCGGGAGCCATGATAGGTCCCCCAAGGGCCATGGAGTAAGCCGTGGATCCCGTGGGAGTCGAGATGATGAGGCCGTCCGCCCAGTAGGTGTTCAGGTGGATGTTATCGACTTCAACATTGATCGCTAGCAAACCCGCATCGCCCGATCGCTGTATGGTGAACTCGTTCAATGCGTAAGGGAGCATGAGTTCGCGCTCGGAGTCGAGCTCCGCCTGCAGCACGAGACGCT
>CALBJU010000008.1 GCA_937893205.1 uncultured Bacteroidota bacterium | reverse complement strand
TTTCCAGTCGGTGTCTGGAGATGTAACGGGTTCTCATGTCCGATCCGATCGGAGCAGAGTAGTCAAGAAAACTTCTTCCTCCATATCCAGCGCGAGGGTCATGGGCGCGAGGCGTGTAGCCAGGAGGAGGCAGTTTGATGAATGAATGCCGTTCGCGAAGTGTAAACGATCCCGCTACAGAGGAAACGCTGCGCACGGTTCCTCCAGGGCTGTCAGAAACGAAAGTCAGCAAAGCTTCCATTTCTGTGTTATCAGGGAAGCTTTTGGTGTTTTCCCGATAGGTCGCCGAGCGTGACTTCTCTACGCGAAAAGAACCCTGATTATTGCGACGAAGCCTGCTTATGGCACCATGAGCATCTCTGACTACGAAGGATGTGGCATCTACCAGGACCCGCTCATCGGTCTGAGCCGCCACCTCAAAACCGAATACAACTCCCGAAGCAAAAGCATCGGCTACCGATTTTCGTTCCGCTTCATTTTCGGATGTTGCGATGTAGGCCAGGTTTGGAGCAACCAGAAGCACCTTTGGACCTCGCTTTTCGAAATGCACGAGCCAGCTTGGTCCCAGCTGGTTCCGATCCAGCCCAATATCATTCGAGCCGAGTCCTGCCGCCAGCGAGACCTGATACAAAAACTCCTCATTGAAGCGAGCTACCTCCAACCACAGCTTGCCATCCTCCTCATCCCAATAGATGTCAAAAAATCCCTCCAGTTTTTCCATCCCCTCGGTTTCGGACTCGATGGTGGGCAAGTTCTGACTCTGCGCGGAAAGCGCTGGCAGAAGGAGAATGGAAATGAGGAGGAGTAGAATTCGTCGCATGTCAGCACAGGTTGGGATTGCAAAAGCGTTGGAATATAGGCGGCGCGCGACAATTTGTTCGGGTACATGAACATACCTTGAAGACGCAAATTCCCCGTTTCTTTGCCGTTCCAGGCCCGTGAATATGGGGTATTTAGGCCCAATCGGACTTATTTTTGGGACCCTCGCGAGATGAGCGGAGAGCCAACTCTACCGGACCCTAACCGGCGGATGGCCCTGTGGCTAGCGCCACAACAAGGTGCGCGAGATTCAGCAAAAACCTAGATTTCTAAAATTGATGGAAGCCAAGAGTTCTACAGGAGAAGTCGTTCAAATTGTCGGTCCCGTCATCGACGCTCAGTTTCCGGCTCACGCCGTTCCTGATATTCTCCACGCCTTGACGATCGACCGCGAAGACGGTTCGGTACTCGTTCTCGAAGTCCAGCAGCATCTCGGCGAAAATCGTGTGCGCACGATCGCCATGGATGCGACGGATGGCCTGGCGCGGGGCGCGATTGTTCACAACACTGGCCAAGCCATTTCCATGCCGGTCGGTGATAATATCCTCGGCCGTCTTTTCAACGTGGTCGGAGAAGCCATTGATGGAATAGAGCAGCCCAAATCTGAGGACCGCCGTCCCATTCATGCTCAGCCACCACCGTTCGACGAGCTTTCTACATCCGTTGAAATGCTAGAGACGGGTATCAAGGTGATCGACCTTCTCGAGCCCTATGCTCGAGGGGGAAAGATTGGACTCTTCGGTGGTGCTGGTGTCGGGAAAACGGTTCTGATCATGGAACTCATCAACAACATCGCGAAAGGTCACGACGGTCTTTCGGTATTTGCCGGAGTGGGTGAGCGTACCCGCGAAGGAAACGACCTGTTACGTGAGATGCTTGAATCCGGAGTAGTCGACTACGGAGAGGAATTCCTGGAGTCGATGGAGAAGGGCGACTGGGATCTTTCGAAGGTCGACATGGATGCCCTGAAGAACTCGAGCCTGGCTCTCGTATTCGGTCAGATGAACGAGCCTCCAGGAGCCCGAGCTCGTGTGGCTTTATCGGGTCTGACGATAGCTGAGTACTTCCGCGATCAGGGTGGGAAAGACGTGCTGTTCTTCATTGACAATATTTTCAGGTTTACACAGGCCGGCTCAGAGGTATCTGCTCTACTGGGTCGCATGCCGTCTGCCGTAGGTTATCAGCCTACATTGTCCACAGAGATGGGTGAGATGCAGGAGCGCATTACCTCGACCAAGAAAGGATCCATCACTTCCGTACAGGCCGTATATGTGCCAGCGGATGACCTTACCGATCCCGCACCGGCAACGACGTTTGCCCACCTGGACGCTACTACGGTGCTGTCGCGGCAAATCGCTTCACTGGGCCTCTACCCGGCCATTGACCCGCTGGATTCCACGAGCCGAATTCTGGATCCACATATTCTGGGTGATGAGCATTACGACACCGCACAGGACGTGAAAATCCTACTCCAGCGCTACAAAGAGTTGCAGGACATTATCGCCATCCTCGGAATGGATGAGCTCAGCGATGAGGATAAACTCGTCGTGGGTCGCGCTCGTCGCGCACAGCGCTTCATGTCCCAGCCGTTCTTCGTAGCGGAGCAGTTTACCGGCAATACTGGTAAGTATGTCAAGATTGACGACACGATCCGCGGGTTTCGCATGATTCTGGATGGCGAACTGGATCACCTTCCCGAGAGCGCCTTTGCTTACAAAGGGGCGATCGAAGAGGTCATTGAGGCGGGTGAAAAGATGCTCGCAGAAGCCTAGAATCAATCGCACCTATCTGACAATCAATCCTTCAGACGGATATGCACGTCGAGATCGTTTCGCCAACAGGCCGGATTTTCAGCGGTGATGCCCAGGGCGTCAAAGCACCCGGTGTAGAAGGCTCTTTTGAGGTTTTGCGGAACCACGCACCCATGATCGCGGCCATTGAGATCGGATCGATCGTGATCACGGACTCAGTCGGTACTGCAATCACGTTCGCCACCAGCGGTGGGTTTGTGGAAGTCAGGAAAGACGGGGTGATCGTATTGGCCGAAACGGCTGAACGGGCCTCGGATATTGATCTCGAACGAGCGAAGACTGCGGAAAAACGAGCCGTAGAGGCGCTTGAATCCTCAGAAGACTCAAGCTCGAAAAAGGGTATGACAGACGCACTGGATCGGGCTCGCAACCGGCTGCGCATTTCCATGGGTTCGGTCGGAACGTAGCACTGGTGGAACGCAGACAGGAAGTCTGCGAACTACATTTCGTCTTTGTAGGCATCTTTTACATTCTGGTCAGCACCCGTACTCTCTCGCCGAACAATCCTTTTGGATTCGCCGTAGAGGATAGCGTGACCACTCCAGTTAATCTCATCATCTTGATCTCATGACATCAATTCGTATCGCCACCCTTATTGTGCTCGTCTCGGTGGCTGTAGTCGGCTGTGCTGAGGAAAAGATTGATTCGGACGGCGCTTTTCTAGGCGAGCCCTACGTGCCAGTAACAACAGAAGAGGGCGAGGGCTGGATTTCCATCAATGGCGATGGTGACAGGATGGTATTTGGCCGTCACACCAACGAAGACTGGTCGAACCACACGTTATTGGAGACCGTTCGGACGTCCTCAGGCTGGAGCGATCCTCAAGTTCTACCGTTTTCAGGTACATTCAATGATCGTGGAGCTCGATTCTATCCTGCTCTGGATGCCCTCCTTTTTTCCTCGGACAGACCACTCGGTGGAGCAGGGGAGATGAGCGATTTCAATCTCTGGGTCGCCATACATGATGGCGAGGAATGGATCGAGCCAGAGCCGCTCGACGCCCTTAACTCTGATGCGAACGATTTTCATGGAAGTGTTTCAGCAACCGGAAGCATCTATTTTTCATCGAGCCGTGAGGGTGGGAAGGGAAAATCTGATATTTACCGGGCCGTGTTGCGCACGACCGGTTATGAGCTGGAAGCATTGGTAGGAGCCGTCAATACTGAGTACTCAGAGTCTGACGTATTCGTTGATCCCGAGGAGAGGTACATCATTTTTTCCAGAACCGACGACCCGAATGGTTTTGGGGGCGACGATCTGTGGATCAGTTTTCTGGAGGGATATGAATGGGATGTACCTCAAAATCTGGGCGCTGTGGTTAACGGTAGCGACTATGAGTATGGACCGTTCGTGAGTCGGGACGGCCGGATGTTATATTTTACCTCCCAGAGGGATGGAAATGCAGATATAATGACCATTCCCATGTCCTTGCTAACGATTGTCAGGCCGGGTAGATAGCGGCTAGACGATCCGCAATTTTGTGTAGTATGCTGATCACCGACCTACCCACTCCGTCAATTCTGATTGATCGGGCGCGATTGACGCGTAATCTGCGGGAGATGCAGGATCGCGCCACGGAGAATAATGTTCGGCTTCGGCCCCACACTAAAACGCACAAGTCTTTAGCCATCGCCATGCTGCAGCGAGATATGGGCGCGAGCGGCCTGACTGTGGCCAAGTTGGGCGAGGCGGAAATCTATGCTGAGGCTGGTTTTGAGGACATACGTCTCGCATATACACTCGTTGGTGACGACAAGTACGAGCGACTTGCTTCGCTGAGCGAGGTCCGTCAGGTATCGTTTTGCGTGGATACCGCCCGGGGAGCTTCGGCGGCATCCGAGTTTTTTACTGCGAAGGGTCTAACAGTCGATGTTCTCATAGAAACAGACGTGGGCTACGGCCGGTGCGGAGTTCGTTTCGATCTTGCCAAGAGCGCGGATTTCGGGAAATGGGTCGATGAGCTACCAGGATTGCGGGTGGTTGGCATCCTCACGCATGCGGGTCATTCCTACAGTGGCCCTCAGAACGAATCCGAGTCGAACGAAGAGGCGCTGCGACGGGTCTCTGACAGCGAGCGCGACCACATGCTGGA
>CALBJU010000007.1 GCA_937893205.1 uncultured Bacteroidota bacterium | reverse complement strand
GATCATGTGGAACATGGGCCCGGGCGAATGTAGTCTTAGCCCAGACGGGCCCACCAAACTCGCTCTGCGCCGGATGAACTGATGCTTCGTCCCACCGGTTCTGACAGAGAAATCGGTCGTACTCAGGTATTGAGCCATGCTGATTTCGACTGTACGCTTTCGTGCCAGTGTAAAACGACAACGCAGAGCGATAACAGCTGTTCTGGATTGTAAAATGAAACCCGGATTTTTCACTATGCCCCTGCACCCGCCGGGTGCCAACATGACCGAAACTCTGAAGTCCGATCTCGACCAGATCGTCAAACTGGACGAACTGGGCTACGAGGAGGCGTGGATAGGCGAGCATTTCACAGCCGAGTGGGAGAACATCCCCGCTCCAGATCTATTCATAGCCCAGGCTCTCGGCATGACCAAGAGCATCAGGCTCGGGACGGGCGTGACATGCATTCCCAACCACGATCCGTTCGTGCTGGCGCACCGTATCGCACAGCTCGACCATATGTCGGAGGGGCGACTCAACTGGGGTATCGGAACGGGGAGCTTCCCGGGTGACACGCAAGTATTCGGGTACGACGAACACGGTGGCGTGGACGCCGGTGCGTATACACGCGAGGCACTCAAAACGATCCTGAAAATCTGGGATGATCCGGAGCCAGGCCTGTACGAATCGAAGTGGTGGAAGTTCCGCATTCCCGAAAGGCAAGATGATATCGGGCTTAGGGCGCATGTCACCCCATTCCAGAAGCCACATCCACCCATTGGAGTCGCCGGTGTTTCACCGAACTCACCGACCCTCAAGATGGCTGGCCAACTTGGCTGGATTCCGATGAGCATCAATCTTGCGCCACCGGTTCAAATCAAGACACACTGGGATTCGATCGAGGAGGGTGCGCAGGAGGCCGGCAAGACACCGGATCGTTCACTGTGGCGGGTTGCGAGAGAAGTCTTTATCGCGGACACAACTGACGAGGCACGGCGAATGGTGGTCGAGGGGACGATGGCACGAGATTTCAACAGATACTTCCTGCCGATGTTGGGGAAGCAAGGCAGGCTTGCAATTTTCAAGAACGATCCCGATATGCCCGACTCAGACGTCACGATCGACTACCTGATCGACAACGTTTTCATTGTGGGCAGTGCCGACGAGGTGACGCAGAAGCTGGAGGACCTCAACGGCGAGCTCGGTGAATTCGGCACGCTGCTCGCGATGGGGCATGAATGGGATCCGTACAACGCCTGGTACGAGTCGATGTCGGTGCTTGCAAAGGAAGTGCTGCCAAAGATCGGAGCGGCACCCGACGCTACAGGCTAATCGGGTGATCGAGGAGCGCAGCATGTCAAAGGTCAGGGTTGGATTTATTGGCGCTGGACGGATTGCGGATCTCCACGCGCGTGGATACGAAAATAATCCGACCGGCACACTGTTCGCCGTGGCCGATTCGTCGCCCGGTCGAGCCAGATCCCGAGCTGTGGAGTGGAAAGCCGAAAAATCTTACGAAGACTACCGAGAGATGCTCGCCGATCCCGATGTAGACGCGGTTGAGATTCTTCTGCCCCACTTCCTGCACAAGGAGGTCGCGATTGCAGCGCTTGAGGCGGGCAAGCATGTTTCATTGCAGAAGCCGATGGGCATGAATCTCGATGAAGCAGACGCCATTTTTAGATCTGCTGATAATGCAGATGTCGTTTTCCGGGTTTTTGATAATTTTCTGAGCTACGAACCGTTCCGAGTGGCCAAACGAATGATTGACGATGGTGAGATTGGAAACCCACTGACGTTTCGAATAAACGTTGTGACCGGGAAGGGCGTTGGTGGATGGGAAATCCCTGAAGAGGCAGAGGTATGGCGCTCGGACCCGGCCCAGAGCGGCGGCACTAACGCGATACTGGACCTAGGTGCACACATGGCAGCTTCGATCTACTACTTCATGGGTCCAGTGGAACGTGTTCATTCGTTTAGTGATCTCAGTTTGACCCGCGGTAGTAGGTACTCGGGATCACCTGCGATGATCACCTTCAAATTCGAAGACACTTCCGATGGTATCCAGCGATTCGGATCGTGGGCGATCACTGATGCGCCAGATCTCGAGATTCCG
>CALBJU010000006.1 GCA_937893205.1 uncultured Bacteroidota bacterium | reverse complement strand
ATAATTGGATTCTGGAACGCACTCCCCTGTTCGGCAACCTGGCAGTATCGCTTCTCGTTGGTCTCGCCATCGTATTTGGTGCTCTTCAGGTAGGTTTCTCCTCCACCGTCCTGGTGGCCAGCGGGTTTGCTTTTTTCACAACCCTGGCGAGGGAAATAGTGAAGGACGTCGCCGACATGGAAGGTGATCGAAGAAGTGGATTTAAGACCCTGCCTTTGGCCATCGGATCGGGAAGGTCCCTGCTTGTCATAAACACCATTTTAATTGGCATCGTAGCCGCATCAATCTTGCCATTCCTCCTGCTCGATTTTGGCGGTCTATACCTGCTGGTTGTAATCTGTACCAACATCTTCTTGCTCCTGTCCGTACAGTCTCCAGGTTCGGAGCTTTTTTCAGCAGAACGGGTTAGCACGACCTTAAAATGGGCCATGGTAACGGGGATGTTCGCTCTGGTTCTGGCTGAATCCGTTCCTTAACCCTAGTTTCAGCCTCAAGGAAATTCAGACTTCGATGCAAGATCTCACTCAGCTGGTGGCGGCGGCAAAAAAAGACGACGAACTCGCTCTTTCAGGCCTGTTGAAGCAGCTGGAGTCTCCAATCCGAGCGTTTTTTATTTCGAGAATCGGCCGGCGCATGGATGTGGATGACCTGGTCCAAAACACGTTGCTTCGCGTACACCGCGGTATCAAGGACCTGAAGGATGACACCAGACTGAAAGCCTTCGCGATGAAGGGCGCGCTCTACGAATTACACGATTTTTACAGAGGCCGGTACACCACAAAAGAGATACTCTACGACGCTCACGAGCCTCCTGAAGTGGCGGATCACCTTTCCCAACCCGCAGATCGCCTCGATGTCGAACTCGCCCTCAGTTCGCTCTCTCCAAAGGCCCGTGAAATCATTGAATTGAGGGAGTACGGATACAAATACGAAGAAATTGCCGACATGATCGGATCGACGGAAGCAGCCATTAAAATGCAGGTGAAACGGGCATTTGAGCGCATGCGTGATGCATTGAGCGTGTTTCTGATATGGATATCTGTACCAATCCTTTTTCCGGAGGGATGAATGTTACCATTTGGTGCAGTCCGGCGGCTAATACTGGGTAAGGGAGAGCCAGCTACTCCCACAACGGAATCGACGCATTTTATTTAAGCCACTGATGCCCCTGACTCTGGACGACATACTCCAGATAGATGAGTTTACGGAAGCAGATATTGCTGCCGTCCGAGATGCTATTTCTGCCGACGAATCACTCGCATCAGCTCTATCCAACTGGATGGCTCTGCAGGAAGCCGTCCGCACAGATTGGGATGCTTCGGTCCCTTCTCGGGAGCAACTCGTCTTGCTGGCGTTAGAAAGTCAGTTGGACTCGACGCTGCTTTCGCAACGTGAGCTGGAAAACCAGCGGGAAGGCCGGGCCAAACTCGCCGACGCGATCGATCAACATCCATCGGTGAGTCTCGTACTGGATAAAATTCGAACCGATGCGGCGGCATTTGACAGGGCGTGGAGTTCATCCTTTTCGTCGCGAGTGGATCGCCCACCTGTCGTGGGTAGGCCAAAACTGAGCTTGGTGAGATACGCGCTTTCTGTGGCCGCTGTTGTGGCCCTTGTGGCGGTCGGAATCAACCTGATCCAGAGTGATGGATCTCAAATTGCCGGAGAGTATGTCACCCTCACGAGTCAGTGGCGAACGGTAACTCTCGAGGATGGAACTGAAGTTCAACTTGGTCCCGATTCAAGACTTGAAGTCGGGGTGGGTGCGGGTTCTTCCGAACGATACGTGACCTTCGAGGGCAAAGCCTTTTTCAACGTGGTTTCCTCGCCCACTCCATTCATTATCGAAACTTTTGAAGCACGTACCACTGTACTCGGAACCTCATTCGCCATGCGAACCAGCGAAGGGACGGAGGTTACCCTCGTCACGGGCCGCGTGTCGATCGCTCCCCTCGGAAATCTTGAAGATGCCAGAATTCTGGAGCCAGGACAGCAGGGACGCGTCAGTGACCGGGATTCTTCTCCTTCAGTCGACAGCGTCAATATCGAGCGAATGCTGCTCGGATTTGAGCCAATAATCTTCAAGGATACTCCGATGTCTGATGTCGTTGAAAGTCTATCAGATCGTTTTACCGTCAGCATTCAGCTTTCTGAAGGCCTTCAGGAAACCACTCTGACTGGAACGTTCGATTCGGATCTGGGTGCGAAAGGCATTCTGGAATCCGTCGCTCTCGCTATCGGCGCCGAGTTGACGTCATCGGAAGACGATTCGTTCAGCCTCTCCAGGTAAGCTCTTCACCTGCGTCCACGAAGGAACGCACCTTGTCGGCGTGGCTATAACCAGATTGGCCCATACCCGCGAATCTGATGTCGAATAACCGCCTTGTTGACTCGACGCTTACTCATCTTCCTCGGACTGATCCTGTTTTTTATTGCAGGTGACACGACCGCGCAATCGATTCGATTCAATTTTGATTCGACACCGCTCGATCGTGCGCTCTCCGATTTTACGACGAAAACTGGAGTTGGCGTCGTGTACAGCCCGGACTTGACGACGGGGCTGACGACGTCCTGCAGATTCAGAGGCACCTCGGCGCGAAATGCGCTGATCTGCATCATTTCAGGTCACCCGTTTCGAACCCAGGCGCTGTCCAGAAGCCAGATTGTCCTGGTTCCACTCGAAGAAAGGTCTGGCACGGATAAGCCCACCCAGCGGGTCGTCTTTCGCGGTTTCGTTCGAGATGCGGCGAGCGGCGAAACGTTGATCGGAGCGCACGTGGTGCTACCCAGCGTCGGCGCCGGCACCATAACAAATGCTGCCGGCTATTTTGCATTCCCGGGAATCGAATCCCGGCCAATGGAGATCGCCA
>CALBJU010000005.1 GCA_937893205.1 uncultured Bacteroidota bacterium | reverse complement strand
ATCCATGCCGGTCGAAGCAATCAGATGAGGTGGCAGGGATATCAGGACATCCGCGTCTACGAATGCAGCCATCGGAAACATTCCGTCTCCTTTGATGCTGATCTTGGAGCTGATCTCGGGTACGGTCACGACCGCGACCCATGTAACCTCCGATCCCGTACCGCAGGTGGTGGGCACGGCCACGAAGGGCATCGAGCCATTCGAAAACTTGTCCTTGCCTTCGAAATCGACAATCGATCCTTCATTGTTGAGAAGCATCGCGACGGCTTTTCCCGCATCCAGGACGCTGCCACCACCTATGGCCAGAACGGTGTCATATCCTTTGGAACGGGATTCGGCCGTCAGCCGGTCAATTTCCGTGGAGGGCGGGTTTGGCGGAATATTGCTAACTACGGTGACCTGGCCTTCGATTTTCAATCTCAACCGGCCAAACCAGTCGGTCCCGCTCACTCCCTCATCCGAGACGAGAAGAATGTTCTCGGCTTTATTGGATTTTAGATACGCCGGCAAGCCCTCCAGGCATCCGGGTTCCATCAATACATTCGTGGGAAGCCGAAACACCGCTTAGCCTTCCAGGGCGTTAGTGTCGAGCGTCCGCCTTTCGGCGAGCGAAACCGCGTGATTCCATAATTGTAATGCCGAATTGATCAGCGGATCGATCGTATTGAATACGGGATACCACGCCTCACTCCGGTACAGTCGCTGTGCGATCCGCGCTTTCAGGACAACCTCCAAGGTTATTCTCGAAGCGTCGATGGCGGCCTGCGAAAATGCTTGATCGGCGCTTTCTGTTGAGGTGCCGACGATCAGTCCGCTTTCAACGGCGTGCGCGAGATAGGCCTGCCACATCTGCTCATCGATTTGATAGGAGGACATAAACTCCTCCTTTTGGTCCACCCAGCGCTCACGGAGGGCTGCTCCGTCCGAATCAAACATCTTTCGGGCGAAAAGAAACGGGTAGCCGTGGCGAATTGCATTTTGAACGACCAGGTCATTCAAGGGGGAGGTCGAATCCGGAGCAATTACGATGTCCGGCATCACACCGCCTCCTCCAAATACATCGCGGCCATTTCGCGTCTTGAACCGTAGAGAATCTGGAATATTTGCCAGATATTCGGAGGGATGAAAGGTTGCCTGTCGGAGGTCTAATAATTTGTCGCTGTAATAGTCCTGAATATCACCCAGCTCATAGGGAGTCTGGATGAGGCGTCCGCTGGGCATGTAGTACCGAGCAACGGTCATCTGGACGACACTGCCGTCTCTCAGCTGGAACGGACGTTGAACCAAGCCCTTGCCGAATGTGCGCCGCCCAACGATGAGTGCGCGATCGTGATCCTGCAGCGCACCCGCGATGATTTCACTTCCTGAAGCGGTGCTTTCGTTGACCAGTATCATCACCGGCTCGTCCAAGAGCTGACCTCCCGGCCTGATTCGATCAATTTCGTTTTCGCGAGGATTGCGGCCTTCCGTTGTGACAATTACTCCAGATCCTCCCAGCATCTCATCTGCTATCTGAACCGCAGTCCGTTTGATTCCGCCTGGATTACCGCGCAGGTCGAGGACCAGTCGCTCGAGACCCTGAGATTTCAGTCGGGCAACGTGCTCCAAAAATTCCTGGTGGGTTGTCAGGGCAAACCGGCCAATCCGAATGTATCCGGTCCGCTCATCCATCATATAACTGGCGTCAACCGAATACAGGGGGATAGTAGCTCTCGTGATTGTAAACACGATGGGCTCCCGGACGCCCGGCCGTACAACGGTAATGTCCACATCCGTGCCTTTTGGGCCCTTTATGAGGTCCTGAATACTCAGCGATCCCATACCAATGATGACTGAATCGTCTACGGCAATCAGCCGATCTCCTGCCATGAGTCCGACAGCCTCACTTGGTCCATCCGGGATGGTCGATGTGACTTTGGCGGTATCCGAAACGGGGGCTTCAAACCAGATGCCGATGCCACCAAATGAGCCCTTGTAATCTTCCTGAACCCTGATGATGGTCTTAGCATCGATGTACGATGAATGAGGATCGAGTTTTTTGAGCATCGCGCGGATGGATTCTTCCGCCATTTCCGATGCACTCACCTCCTCAACGTATTGCCGGTTGATCAGCAGAAAGGCTTCTTCGAGCTTTTGAAGTTGCTCATATGTGTCATCCTGAGCGAAAAAGCCGTCCATCGTGAGGCCAACCCCTGTTCCAAGGGCCAACACGAGAGAAAATGGAAGTATGTAACGTTTCAGAGCGGAAATCATGTACGCTTGCCTGCGATGAGGATGATGGCGACCGTATTGGCTCCGGCCACCGATGGGACTAGATTCATTCGACCGAGACCTCTTTTTGTTTCAAAGGAAGCCATGTGAACGGGTAAATAACAGTTCTTTCCACGCGAATGTAACTTTTCCATGATCTGGGCCGTTTTTTGTCCGGACACGACAATCCACTCTTATCAATCTTTTTCAGCTTGAATCCCGTCCAGTTTAATCAGTGCGTGAAAACGCATCAGAATAGGATCTACAGCTTCGTCTCCCACTGAATACCGTAAAAGTTTACTTACACAGAGCGAGAAAAACGCTGCGCAAGGAGTTAGGTGAGGTGCTGAGACATGACTACGCTTGACAATCAGAACAGAGACTGGCTCGACGACAGAATTGAAGCTTACCTCGATGGTGATTTGAAGCCGGGAGATTCCCGTCGCTTTGATGAGATCGCGTTGATGGACGAAGAGCTGGCGCGAGAACTGAATCTGGCCCGAAGTATTTGTCAACCCTGGCTTCAATGCCGGACGAAAGCTGCCCCGAAGAAGTCACGCGCGGCGTGATGGCACACGTGCGGCGCGACGTTCGACACTCTTTTTTCAATCGACTCCAGGCCACTCTCAATTGGCAGGGAGTCGCCCGACTCAAGCCGGCTATTGCTATGGCCCTGCTATTGATCGTCGTGCTCTCCTCGGTCATTGTAGGTAGGAATAGTCCAGTTCCGGACGCGGAAGTCGCTCAGGCACTGGCCGACGTCAAAATGGCACTGGCATATTTCTCAGACGCTGGCAGAACGACGGGTACAGCCGTGAAACAGGATATTATCGGGCCGTTTGTCGTCAGGCCCGTGTCTCGAAGCATGAACGAGATCATAGAAAATTAGGAAACGCTAAAAGGAAGCAACAGATGAAAAGAAGAACTAAGACGTTGAAGTCCGGGCTGGCCGCCATCGCGGTCTCACTACTTCTCGTCTCTCCCGCACTGGGGCAGAGAAGCGTCGAGAGGCAATCCGGATACGTAAATCTGGAGAGGATTGGTCATTTCGACGACTATTTCGAAAGACAAGCGACCATCGAAGTCAATGTGGAGGGGCCGTTGATGCGGCTCGTTGCCGCTGCGTCTCTATTCGAGGATCCAGAGCTCGCCGACCTGCTCTTGAAACTGGACGGCGTATTCGTTCGGGGATTCGAACTGGACCGGTCTGATCGAGACGCATTCGAGGAAAGTGCATCACTGATTGGCGACTATCTCGAAGACGAGGGATGGAGCGTAGTTGTAAAGGTGCGTGATCGCGATGAAATCGTCCAGATGTACGTAAATATGGAAGATGATACGGTCGTTGGAATTGTGGTGATGTCTATGGAAGGTGGAGGTGAAGAAACAGTTTTTGTAAACATT
>CALBJU010000004.1 GCA_937893205.1 uncultured Bacteroidota bacterium | reverse complement strand
TTTCGGCACGCTCGTCAATGGGAAAATCGATACGAAGGCCCTTTCTCACCTGATGAAGGAAGCAAACCGACACAATACACGGATCACCTTCCACCGGGCGTTTGATGCGCTCGACTCACCCCTCAAGGCCGTGCAGACCCTGATTGATTTCGGCTGCCATCGCGTCTTGACTTCAGGCACACCCTGGGATAGCACGCTGGGTGCAGCGCAAGGAATTTCGAATCTGAAAAACATCATTCATGCTGCCGAGCGCCGCATCGAGGTCGTGATTGGCGGAGGAATATCGGCTGAGACCGCTTCACACCTCTTCGAGAAACTGCCGAAAGACGGAGTGTCCGTTCACGCGTATTCCTCTGTTCGATCAGGCGGCGTGACAGATGCCCTTAAAGTCAGACAGCTCGTCGATGCAGTGAATGGACTCGGGGGAGCATTTAGTGGCTGAAATGGCCGGCCCTCGAGCCCCTGTCGCTGTCCCTGTCGGCAATCAACCCCCGGTTGATTCACTGTTCACCAGCACATTCAACGAGTGCCGAATACCCGGTGAACATTGAATCCAAAGCCAAAGTCACCATCGAAAAAATTATCTCTCGAACGAGATACCGCATGCTGGGGCGTGATCCACTGTGTGGACGTCACGAAGACCTGAAACACATGACCTCCTGCCTCCAGGTCTATCGAGACTGAAAGCACATCCGTCGTTTTGTCCGAGCGATCTCCAATGACCGGGAGGTATTCAATCAGGAAGGATGCCCTGTCGTTCGCCTCAAACCGTAGAGCCACGCCGATGACTACATGATCGTTTTGCTCTTCTTCAATGTCCCCATTTAAAAGTTCGTTTTTTTCGACCAGATTGAAGTGCGAATAAGCCGGCATCAGTTGAAGCGACACTTTCTCTGATAATTTTCTGGCCAGCAGGATTCCACTGAAATAGGACAGTCGATGTTCAAACGAGCGACCATCCTTCACCGTTTCGGCCGCTCCATCGATAAACAGGCTTACGTGTGCAAGGTCACCCGATATCAAGCGGGCTTTCAGCCGCGCGTCATACACCTTGTCGTACTTGGATCTTCCAATTCCTACGGAAAGCCAGTCGCGCACACCGTAGTCAAATCCGAACCGAATGTTGGCCGAGTTGTCAAGTCCATAAAGGCTCTCGATCCCCCCAGAAACAGGTCCAAAAGCGTGCTGAATGGTGAAGTCCAAGTTCCCGGCTTCCAATTGGGTCACCGACGGAAGAAGTACGATGCTCGGCGCCCAGAATAATTCTTCTGCGACCACAGACCTTGTGGAGCGCTCCCTGGGCATCTGCGCGAAGGCCTCGGAGACGCCGATTAGCAGACAGACCAGGACAAGTACGTAGGTGGAAAAACGATTCATGGCACTCAATGGTCTGGCCCCAAACGAATGTTAATGGAAATCTGCTGTTCGTCATCCACTTTGATGATGAGGAGACGAGGGGGTTTGATCTTATGGTCCTTCAGAAAAACGGACCATGCCGCCACAACGAGAAGATCGCCGTCTTTCATTTCCATCGTACCGATCAATTCGAGCGGCTGTGGCACACCATGGACGGTGAACGTACCCGAGACGGCCGCCTCTTGCGGACCTTCTTTTTCCGGATCGAAGGTCGAGCTCAACGTGCCGAAGAATTCTGCAAACGGATACTCTTTGGTTCCGAGAGCCTTTCTCATATCCTTGTCTCGCTTCCCATTGCCGGTTTTGAGCGTTTCCAGATCGACATAAAAATCGACAATACCAGTTTCCAGATTGACCGCTCCGATGAGTTCGTCGGAACGCCCAGTGAACGAGTGCAAAGGCACGTGAGACCTGAACTCGACATGCCCTTCACCGCTGGAGAACTGTTGCGCTGACGCAGACTCGACCGAGCAGAACATGCTCAGCAGGGAAATCGTCAGGAGAAAACTAATTGTTCTGTGCTCCTTCATCGATCCAGGTGGCTATCAGTTGGACTTGGGCGAGGGAAAGTGATGCCCCTCCGTCGGGCATCTGTTGGCCAAACTGCGGTGCTCCACCCAACTTATCTATCAGAGGGCTTTCAGCCGCGTTTCCAGGGAGGACAACGAGACTCAAATACTGGCTTCCCGCGCTCGCCACGACTGCCGCGTAATTCTCAAGGGACACGCCGTTTCGAGGTCCCGGAATGTGACAGCTGCTCCCCCCGCAGGATGCGGAAAAGATAGGCTGTATCTGCGCCGAGTAACTCACCGGATCGCCGTTTCCACCCATACCTGGAGGATCCGGGTCAACAATCGCGCCGCCTGTGTTGTCCATGGTGTCGGACGAACACGCCGACATTACGAGCATCACACTGAAAATCAGAACGTTTCGAGCAAAGAATTTCATAGTACATCCGGCTGGTTGCATTGTCTTGGTTACAATGTCTTGATTTCATGGTCCCATGGGTAGTCGGCGAAATACCCCATCGATTCGTAGCATACACAATTGACAGGTTACAGGAAAATTGAAAGGAACGAGCTCTCCCACGGGGTAATTTCAAGCGCCCCATTTACTAACGGGAAGCACACTTGACGCAGAGCCTGCTTTCAGGGCGTATTTCCAGACGCCCCGCGGGAATAGAGTCCCCACACGTTACACACGTTCCATACGATCCATTGTCGATCGCCTCCAGAGCACTCTTGATCATCAAGAGGCGTTTCCCCAGACGGCTTTTCCCCGCATTTGAAATGCTCTGGGCCTGAATTGCTTCCATCCGCGTCAGGCGTCCAATTGCATTGTCGGGAGATATACTTGAGTCGGCGGCAGAGTCTTGATCAATTTCAATCCGAATGTCCCGATCCAAATCGGATAACAAATCTCTAAATCTGTCGAGGTCAGAAGGTGTCATCTACGGTGTAGTCGTCAATGGAGGTAGGCACGAGGGTGTCGAAAAGCAGGTTTCGCTATCAATATAAGTTTTTGCGGCTCTCATCCAGAGAACACCCATCTTCCCCTATGAGGCTTTCGGACATGCAGCACCAAACTGAAGACTGTCGGCCTTATACTTCTCCCAGTTCATTCGATGAGGCATTTGGGTGCCCTCACGGACCACAATATCCCACCTTTCCGACAAAATTGTTTTCTGCCATGCGCCGTTTTACCCCGCTGTTGCTGATCGCTGTAATGGTCACCGCAGCTCCCGCCACAGGACAACATCACGATTCTCCAGGTGCAAATTTTGATCTGGCCGCCCGATGGGCGCCTTACCGGATCAATGACATTATCTACTCGACCTCAGTGAGACCGCAGTGGATCGAGGACACCGAAAATTTTTGGTACGAGTGGAAGTCTTCAGAGGGTACTTTCTACTACATCGTCGATTCCAACCGAGGAAGCAAGCGTCAGATTTTCGACAATGATCGTATCGCTGCGGAATTGACGCGCATCACTCTGGATCCCTATGACGGTCAGCACTTACCGATAAAAAAGATCAAATTTATTGACGCCACGACCCTTCAGTTTGAGGTGCAGGGAAGCCAAGACGAAGAAAAAGAAGAAGACGAGATCGGGGATGACCAGGAAGAGGACGACGAGAAAAAGTCGGAAAAATCCAAACCGAAGAAGAAGGTATTCCATTTCGAGTACGATGTACGCAGCCGGACGCTTCGCCAGCTCGAAGATTGGGAAGAGCCGGATAGTCATCCCTCATGGGCAGCTTTGTCCCCGGATGGACAGACTATTCTGTTTGGACGGGACTACAATATCTACAGGATGAGCCGTGAAGACTACGATCAGATCCTTGATGCTCGCCGCGGCAAAACAGGAGATGATGCGGAAGAGGCCGAAGACGAAATTGAGGTGGAAGAAACCCAACTGACGACCGATGGCGTCGAGCACTTCTCCTATGCCAGTTCCGGACGGGGTCAGACGACCGAAGAGGTGGAAGAGAACAAGGACAAAAGAAAACGCGTGTCGGTATCGTGGTCACAGGATTCGAGGCGCTTTTCGACCAGTCGAACGGATCAGCGCGAAGTGGGTGAATTGTGGATCATCCATTCGACAGGAAACAAGCGACCGGAGCTTGAGACCTATAAGTACGCGATGCCTGGTGAAGAACACGTTGGACACGCCGTCATGCAGATCCACGACCTGGAAGCGGATACGCTGGTAGTTGTTCAGAGCGATCGATTTACGGATGAAAACCTGAGCACAATCACGGCTCGTCAGTTCCGTTATCCCGCCAGCGAAGAACCCTTTCGGTCACTGTGGCTCTCAACTAACTCGGATGATTTCTACTATTCGAGCATCAGCCGTGACCTTAAGCGCGTCGATGTGATGAAGGTCGACGCTTCGACCGGCGAGGCCACCGTGCTCATCGAAGAGCGCCTGAACACTTATGTCGAGACACACCGATTGGAGATGCTCGAGAACGGCGATTTTCTCTGGTGGTCCGAGCGAGACGGATGGGGTCACCTCTACCGATATGACGCCGATGGAGCCCTGAAAAATCAAATAACGTCTGGACCGTTCTCCGTGCGGGCGATCCAGAATGTCGACGAATCCGCTGGAGTGATCTACTTCACGGCAAACGCCCGCGAGGATGGTGAAGACCCGTACTTCAATCACGCGTACCGCGTCAACATGGACGGATCGGGTCTACGACTACTGAACCCAGGCGATTTTGATCACCGTTCGACGTTTTCAGAGTCGGGTCAATACTTCGTTGACACCTATTCGAGAGTGAACACTGTTCCCATGATCAGCTTGAGAAACAGTAGTGGTCAGAATGTCCTGGATCTCGAAGAATCAGATTTCTCCAAGCTTATCGAAGCGGGGTTCAAGTTTCCGACTCCCTTCACGGTGAAAGCAGGAGATGGCATCACGGATCTGTACGGGGTGATGTACAAACCATTCGATTTCGACCAAGAAAAGACCTATCCCATCGTCGAGTATGTATATCCGGGTCCACAGACAGAAGCCGTTTCAAAATCGTTCTCAACCAATCGGTACGAGACGGCGCTGGCGCAATTCGGCATGATCGTCGTGACCGTCGGTAACCGAGGCGGTCATCCTAATCGCTCGAAGTGGTACCACAATTACGGATACGGCGACCTTCGAGACTATGGTCTTGAAGACAAAAAGGTCACCGTAGAACAGTTGGTGGATCGCCATGAGTTTATTGATGCCAGTCGAGTGGGCATCTACGGACACTCTGGCGGCGGTTTCATGTCTACCGCGGCCATGCTGGTCTACCCGGACTTTTTCAAGGTGGCGGTGTCGAGCTCAGGAAATCACACCAATGACGTGTACAATCGGTGGTGGTCTGAAAAGCACCACGGGGTAAAGGAAGTCGTCAGCGACTCAGGAAAGGTGACGTTCGAATACGCCATCGACAAAAATTCCGACCTGGCGAAAAATCTGAAAGGCCATCTGCTGCTCACGACTGGCGACGAAGACAACAACGTCCATCCGGCAAATACCTACCGCATGGTGGACGCGTTGATCAAGGCGAACAAACGCTTCGATTTCTTCCTGTTTACAGGGCAACGCCACGGCTATGGCAGCATGGGAGAGTACTGGTTCTGGTTAAGGGCCGAGTACTTCGTCGAACACCTCATCGGCGACTCACAGTGGAGCGCAGATATCTGGCAATTGAACAACGAGAAACCCCGATCGCGTTGAGTTCACCCGGACGGGCTATCATTTTTTCTTGCCTGGCCCGTCCATTTCAATAATTTATCGAGCAATTCTCCTTCGGAATTGGTAGAATCGCAGGACCGTGGCCTGTGGCCAACCGTTCCCCCGAAAAACGATCATGGCAACGCTGAAACGCGCGGGAGGCTGGGCTTCCATCGCGTACACCTTTCGAAAGGCCCGCGAGGCGGGCGGAACGCGGGCGATGTTTAAGGCGCTCCGTTCAAAAAATACCTGCAAGACGTGCGCCGTCGGCATGGGAGGCCAGGCGGGTGGAATGGTCAATGAGGCCGGTCATTATCCTGAATTCTGCAAAAAAAGCGTCCAGGCGATGGCCGCGGACATGCAGCCCGGCATCACCTCTGACTTCTGGTCAAAGCACCCGATAGATCGCCTTCGTCAAGCATCCCCGAGAGAGTTGGAAGCCTATGGCCGGCTTTCAGAACCGGTTCTCGTCTCTCGCGGCTCAGACGCCTACCGCCCAATCGGTTGGGACTCCGCTCTTTCCCGAATCTCTGAGAAACTGGCGCAAACCCGGCCGGATGAGAGCTTCTGGTACTCCTCGGGTCGCAGCAGCAACGAGGCCGCATTCCTGTTGCAGCTTTTCGCCCGTCTGTACGGCACTAACAACGTCAACAACTGCAGTTTTTATTGCCACCAGGCCAGCGGCGTTGGAATGAGCAGCGTAATCGGGAGCGGTACCGCCACCGTCGTACTCGAAGACCTGGATAAGGCAGACCTGGTATTTGTGATCGGTGCAAACCCCGCTAGCAACCATCCACGTTTGATGCGACCTCTGATGAATATCAGAAGACGGGGCGGGCACGTGATTGTGATCAACCCCATCCGGGAGTCAGGCCTGGAAAATTTCAGCGTCCCCTCGGACCCTCGATCCCTCTTCTTCGGAAGTAAGATTGCAAGCCTGATGGTTCAACCGCACATCGGCGGGGATCTCGCGCTTCTCTACGGGATTGCAAAATGTCTGATCGAAAGCGATAGCATCGACCGTGCATTTCTTTCGCAGCACACCTCGGGACATGAAGAGCTACTTGCTCATATCGAGTCTCTTTCATGGGACGAGATCGAATCCAAAAGCGGCGTCGCGCAACAAGTGGTCTTGGAACTGGGCGCTCTTTACGCCGCCTCCAAGAAAACCATCTTTTCCTGGGCCATGGGCGTCACCCATCATGATCATGGCACTAAAACCGTTCAAATGATTGCTGCCCTCGCGCTTATGCGTGGAATGGTTGGCAGCGCCGGGTGTGGATTGATGCCGATCCGCGGACATTCCAACGTGCAGGGAATCGGATCTGTCGGTGTCACGCCACGTCTGAAAGACGCCATATTTGATGGCCTCGTTAATGAGTACGGTCTTGAACTTCCAACGACAACCGGCAAGGACACCATGGCGTGCATGGAATCTGCCTTTGACGGTGACATGAAGGTCGGATTCTGTCTGGGTGGCAACCTGTATGGATCCAATCCGGACTCCGTTTTTGCTTCCAAAGCGCTTTCCAACCTGGATCTGCTTGTCAGCTTGAGTACCACCCTGAATACGGGCCACGCGTGGGCCCTTGCCGATGAAACGATCATTCTCCCCGTGCTGGCGCGGGACGAAGAGCCCTCTCCCACCTCGCAGGAATCCATGTTCAACTATGTCCGGCTCAGCGACGGCGGCGAGGCGCGGATCGAGGGCCCGCGAAGCGAAGTCTCTGTCATTTCCAATCTCGCTGATCGGGTCACCAAATTAAACTCGGCCACCACCCTTCAGGCAATTGACTGGTCGGGTATGGACGACACCAAAGGCATCCGCTCGATGATTGGCCGGGTGGTTCCGGGGTGGAAGGCCATATCCAATCTGGACGAGACACGGGAGGAGTTTCAAATCGAGGGACGCACCTATCACACGCCCCGGTTTGCAACGGAAGATGGACGCGCCCGGCTCCACGTACACGAGTTACCCGCTCTCACGGCTACCGGCCCAAATGAATTCAGATTGATGACCATACGAAGCGAAGGTCAGTTCAATACGGTCGTATACGAAGACTATGACGCGTACCGTGGGGCGCCCAGCAGGGATGTGGTTCTCATTCACCCCGACGATCTGGCAAGCCTTGACGCCGTTGGTGGGCAACGCGTGACGGTAGAAGGCCCTGCAGGGCGCCTGCCAAACTATCAGCTATTCTCCTTCGATCGAATCAAAGCGGGAAACGTGGCCATGTATTTCCCAGAAGCAAACGTCCTGTTGGGTCGAGGTGTGGACGAAAAAAGCCGCACGCCTGCTTTCAAGGGTGCCCTGGTCAGCATCAATGTCTGACATAAGCCGGATTATTCTCGGCAGCTTTTCCGACCTGGTGTCTCTCTTCTAGCCATCCGTGCCGTAGTAGTATTCAAGAACGTCATCGAGTAGCGGCCGCCAGTTATTCCAGTTGTGAGCATAGGGCACCTCGACATAATGCATCGGATATCCTTTCTCACGGAGAATATCTCTCAGCCGTCTGGTTCTGTCCTCATTGTCCCTTCTGTCACCCGAACTGAGAAATATGTTGATAGGCAGGCGGACCGAGTCCTGATACGCTTGGTGAATGGTCGAGACCGGGTGCATCGCAGGCGATTGCATGACGATCCCTTCGAACGAATCATGAGCGTGCAATCCGAAGCAAGCCGAATTCAAGCCGCCGTAAGACAACCCCATGATCGCTCGGCCGCTCCTATCCGGCTGCGTGTTGTAGGTCCGGTCAATCTCTGGGATCAATTCGTCTTTAAAAAAACTGACATAGTTTGGATTGCAGAAAAACTGTCGGTTTCGCCTGTTTTCCCTCAAGTTGGATGGATTTCTGGCGTCGACGAAAACGACGAGCACCGGATTGATCTTTCCAGACTCGATGAGCTGATCCAGTAGGGCGCGCATCCGGCCGTTGGCGATATAGCCCTGCCCATCGGTCACATACATGACGGGAAGATTCTTGAGGTCGTCGTGTCCGCTCGGGATATAGACGCGATACTGCAGCGAATATCCGAGGTGGTCACTCTTGATAAGGATGTCGCGGGTAAGCTCTCCCTTCGGCGGATCCGTAGCGATGGAAGCCGTAGCGACACTCATCAGCAGCAGAGCACAAACAATCTGTTTCATGGACGTGTTCATCGGTAAGAAGATAGAATACCCCCGAGACGGCCAAACAAACCATAGGTTGCTGCTTCACCGGGGAAAAGTAGTTGCACCGAGTCACCAGCTGACACTATTTTTGACAGCGCCGTCCAGCGCGCCTTAGAGCGCACCAACGTGCTGCCCGACGGCTGGCATCATCGACCCAATCAACCGGAGCTTCTCTTGGCTAAGAAAAAAGTTTACTCCTTCGAAGGAGAACGAAGCAGCGTGACCTGGGACTCCGCTCTGTGCATCCACGCCGAGGAATGCATTCGAGCAACCAGTCCACTCTTCGAACTGCACCGGAAGCCCTGGGGGCAGCCAGACCTTGTGGAAGATCGAGAGCTGGATGAAGTTGTGCGAAGATGTCCAACTGGCTCGCTTGCCTATCAAGTGAAGGATGGGTCCTCTCGGGAAGAGGCGGAAGCGGAAAACACGGTAACAATAGCTGTGAATGGTCCGGCGTATATCAGGGGTAAACTCGTGTTCGAGGGAGATGAAGGTGAAGGAGCAACCGAATTTCGAGCGGCGCTCTGCCGATGCGGCCATTCAAAAAATAAGCCTTTCTGCGACAACAGCCATTTAAAGGCCAAATTCAGGGATACTGGTGCGGTGGGCAGGGAAGGCCCGGGATTTGAGGAAGAAGGCGGCACACTGACCATTACGACCAAAGAGAACGGCTCCCTCCGACTGCGGGGCAACGTGTCCATTCGATCCGCCAGCGGTACCATTCGCTGGAGAGGCTCCAAGGTCTCCCTGTGCCGATGCGGGCTTTCCGAATCCAAGCCCTTTTGTGATGGGTCTCATCGCAAAGGCAACTTTGAGGCGGACGGATTCGTTAAGGCGGCCGCCCCAAAACCTGGGCCATAGATACTCGCCAGCTCTTATCCAGCCATGTCGACCTACGTTGTAGCCGCGCTTTACAAATTCGTCACAATTGACGATCCGCCCGCCTTTCGAGATGATCTGTTCAGACTGATGAACGAGAACGGGATTCGGGGCACCATCCTTGTCGCCGGGGAAGGCATCAACGGCACCGTCTCGGGACTGCGTGATCAACTCGATGCATTCCTGAAGCAAGTTCGAATGGACCCCCGACTGCAGGATCTTGAACACAAAGAATCACTCGCGGCGGAATGCCCGTTCCTTCGAACCAAGGTTCGACTGAAAAACGAAATCGTTACGCTGGGAGTGGAAGACGTAGATCCAAATCATCTGGTCGGCACCTACGTGAATCCAGAAGATTGGAACGATCTGATCTCGCGGGACGATGTCGTCCTGATCGATACCCGAAACGACTACGAGTACCAGATCGGATCTTTCAAAAACGCCAGAAACCCTGATACTACCTCATTCAGAGAGTTTCCGGCCTACGTCGAGGAGAATTTGAGTCCTTCGCAGGCAAAGAAAGTCGCCATGTTCTGTACGGGCGGAATCCGGTGTGAGAAAGCCACATCGTTCCTGAAAATGCAGGGCTTCGATGAAGTTTTTCACCTGAAGGGAGGCATCCTGAAATATCTCGAGATTGTCGAGAAGGAAGATTCTCTCTGGGAAGGAGAGTGTTTTGTATTCGACGATCGAGTGACGGTGGATCACAACCTTGAGCGCGGCCATTACGACATGTGTCACGCGTGCCGGATGCCGATTTCGACGCAAGAGAAAGAGTCGGAATTGTACGTCGCGGGCGAGAGTTGCCCCCATTGCCATGAAAGCCTGAGCGAAGCCGACCGCGCCAGGATGCGCGAGCGACAACGACAGATCGAACTCGCTAGAGCCAGGGGCGAACTGCATCTCGGCTCAGACCTCGAGAAGGTTCGATCCGAGCGAAGGGCCGAGAAGATGGCGGCCAAGGAGCGCCAGAGAAATTCCGGGCTACTTTGAACTGGGCCGTGCCGTCTCCCCACTCAGTTACCGCTTGCAGGAATAATCATGATGTGTGCTCGCCAGCCACCCGAGTCCATGATCCACGGGGCACCCGGACCCATCGGCTGAGTCGAGAGGCCCGTTGACTCGGCGGTCGCGTAGGGTGAGTAGATGACATAGCGCAAGCTTGAATTCATGACCTCGCCCGAAGCCTCATCATATGATGCTTCTTCCCCGTAACGGATGTACTGCGTTGCCGGTCCTTCGGTGAACGAGAGGACGCCGCTGGCTATTTCTTCCCCCCTTTGCGTGACCGTTTCCTGACCGTTCATTCCCTCAGCGCGAAGCTCTCTACCTCTGGTGATATAAGCTTCAAGGTCTGCCTGGAAACACGCGGTTTCGAATCCATCCCGGGCTGGGTCGTCGGCCGTGCAGACCAGATCATTGGTTCCCTCCCTGATGGTCCTGTACGTTCCGTTGTCGTTGTATGCCAACACCTTGGCGCCTTCCTTCATGTCATCTGGAGCGGCAGAAACCGCCTGGTTTATGGCGTGAGTATCAGCTGCGTTCTGGGCACACGCGGAGGTCGAAAATAGTAGCGCTACCAACGTTGCCACGGATAAAAATCGAGTCATTGCGAGATTCAGATTGATTGATAGAGGAACACCCATCAGTTCAGGAAGGGAATCGAGTTGAACGCGCCAGAGGGCCGATGGGCTTCTCAAAATGACGCCGGGCAGCTTTTGATCCAGACGAGCCGAAAATTTCCGAATGGGCTCTGTTGGTGACCGCGGCCCCTGGCAGTATCATCCAAAATCATTCACTCGCTCTAGCCTTTCATGAATATCGCCATTCTCGGTCCCGGTGGAATCGCGGATGATCAACACGCGCCCGCCGTTCTGAATCATCCCGATACCTCACTTTGGTCGGTCCTGAGCCGGTCCGCCGAACGAGCTGAGGCGTTCTCGAAAAGACATGACCTGAAAGCACCCAATCCGGCTCACACCGATCTGGCAGAGCTGCTCGCGGATCCTCTTCTGGATGCCGTAATCATTGCGACACCCGACAGGCTGCATTCGACGCAGGTTCTGGCTGCAGCTCGTGCGGGCAAGCACATCCTGTTGGAAAAACCCATGGCGACATCGGTCTCGGAGTGCGACGCCATGATCGAAGCATGCCGGACCAATGACGTGACACTGGCCATGGCCTACCACCTTCGATGGCACCGGGGGCATCGTCTGATTCGTCAACAGGTCTCAAGCGGCATGCTCGGCGCGCTTCGCCACATCCGGGTTCACTGGACTTTTCAGGCACCCGATGGGTCTAATTGGCGCTCTTCGCCTGAAACAGGCCGCTGGTGGGCACTCGCTGCAAACGGCACTCACTGTCTGGATCTAATTCGGTGGATGATGATGCCGACCGAAGGCGAAATCACTCGCATCCTGTCTCTGCAAAGCAGTACAAAGTTTGGCAGCCCGCACGACGAGACGTCCATCGTTGCGCTCACGTTTGAATCCGGGGCAACCGCCGAATTCTGCGTCTCGGTTCAATTTGACTCTCCATCACGGATAGAAATCTATGGCGATACCGGGTCTGTTCTGCTCGATGGAACCATGGGCCGCCACGGAGGCGGTGACATTGTCCTGAATGGCGTGCCCGTATCCTTCCCCGCCGAGAACCCGTTCCAGGCGGAATTCAATGATTTCATCGAAGCAGTTCGAGAGGGTCGCCCTCCGGAAGTCGATGGCAGCGAAGGACGCAGAAATGTGGCACTCTTGCTAGACGCAATAAATGCCCAGAACAACGATTCCAACCCCATTTGATGCCGGTTTTATCCGTATTTTTAGCCTAGGCTAAAAATTTAGAAAAACTATGAATATGCGCATTGTCACTCTCCTTGGTCTGCTTTTGATCGTTCTTCCAGGCGCTCTGTTCGCTCAGGATGCAGATCTGATCACCGACCGTCCGGATTTTACCGAAAGTCCAGTGGCCGTCCCCCAGGGTTCGATACAAGTAGAGCTTGGCGGCACAGCAGAGTCATCAAATTCGTTCACGGTGTATTCCCTGGGAGAAACACTCGTGCGTTATGGATTCTTTGAATCGTTCGAACTTCGTCTCGGCGCACCATCTCGAATTTCGGGAGATGTCGACACCGACGGCTGGAACGACGCGTCCATTGGTTTAAAATGGGAGATTGGTACGATTGCTGACAGATGGGATGTCGGCTTGATAGGCAGCGTGAGTTTGCCGACCGGAGATGAGGATTTTTCCTCAGACGCAGTCGATCCCTCGTTCATTCTCGCCGCAGGCGGACAACTGACGGAGAAAGTATCTTTGGGAACGCAGATTCAGGGATGGTATGGCACGGTTGGCGATGACCGACTGTTCGACTGGGGTGGCACCGTCGTGCTGGGTCTGCCTCTTACTGCACAGTTGAGCGCCTTCGCCGAACTCGCCTTCATAGTGCCCGAAGAGGGCTCAACCCAGACTGTCGTTCACGGCGGCTTTGCGCTTGCTGTGGGTAGACTCGGACAGATAGACCTCCACGGTGGTGTTGGCGTCACAGATGCCGCTCCAGATTCCTTCATCGGCGCCGGGTTTTCATTCCGAAGATGATCCCCTGATCAGACTTCGGCTCTCGGCTTCATTTTGCCCCTGTTATTCGATCAAGGAGACCCTAAATTGGCGCTCCATCGGAATGCCTATCTCCATTTTATAAAACACTTCTGTCGATTGATGAAAAGGTTACTGCTACCTCTTTTTGCTCTTTTCCTGATGATTCCGTCTGCTGCAGCTCAGACCATGGCCCCGAGATGGGAATACGTTTCGAACTTCCCGGATTCCCGCAGTGGGCGCTATGATGACATTGTTTTTCTGGATACCCACCGTGGCTGGATTGTCAATCTGGCGGGCGAGATCTGGAATACAGGAGATGGAGGACAGACCTGGAATTTGCAAATTGATAACGATAGGCGTTATCGATCGGTGGCGTTTCGTGAGGAGGATGGGCCCTTTGGCGAAGTGGGATGGGCCGGGACCGTCGGGCAACCAGAGAGCGTTCTCTGGGAAACCCGCGATGGCGGCGAACACTGGATCGATATATCGCACCGTATTTATGGCAACAAACCCAACGGAATATGCGGCATCTGGACCGTGGGTGACTATGCCTGGGGTGTCGGTGCATATAACGGCACACCAACCATCATCAAGACCAGCGATGGCGGAATAACGTGGCATGGCCGCGCGGTAGGAAATGTGGCCGGCATGCTGGTGGATGTCTATTTCCAAAACGAGTTGGACGGCTTTGCAGTCGGGGGAACTGGCTCGGTGGCATCCGGAGTTGCCACCATTTTACGTACCAGAGATGGTGGTGAGACCTGGAATTCGGTCTTCAATTCAACCCTGAGCCCTGGTGCAAATGCCGAATGGGGATGGAAAATTTCGTTTCCATCCGAAAACGTGGGATATGTATCCGTCGAATACAACAGCAATGGCAGCCCAACGGCCAAACTTCTCAAGACGGAAGATGGTGGAGAAACCTGGCGAGAGATAATGATAACGGGAAGTAATCGGAATGCCGGCTTGCAGGGGATCGGCTTCATTTCAGAAACCACCGGCTGGGCATCAGGTCGCGGGACGACCTCAATAACCACCGATGGCGGCGAATCCTGGCAACAGATATCACACTATAATCCGATCTCCGAAGAAGGCCAACTCGACGGGCGCATGAATCGGTTTTTTGTGGTGAACGACACGCTGGCGTTCGGTGTTGGTCGAAGACTTTATACCCTCTCCGGTGTCGAACCCGTAATTACGGTCACCGAACCATCTGTGGTCCCGGGATCATTTACAATGGATCCGCCCTTCCCCAACCCGTTTACCGAAACCACGACGCTCAGGTACCGTCTCGAGGAGCCGTCGAGTGTGGGTGTTCAAATAATTGACATTCTGGGCCGGATGCACCGCATTTTTCCGACCGAGTTTAAACAGCCCGGCGACTACGAGTTGAAATGGGATGGCCGGGATGATTCAGGTGTCAGACTACCTTCGGGGAATTATATTCTATTGATTGACATTGGTGATTCAATAGAAACCAAGAAGGTCGTCTTCCTGAATTAAACCCGACATGCAGTCATGCCCACCCCGACCCCTCCCAAGCCGGCTATTCTGATAATTCTCGCGCTGGTGCTCTTGGTGCCCACGGCCTGGGCGCAGATAGAGGAAGACCTCATCCTCGAAACGGCCCAAAACGTGATGACAGGGATCAACACAGGGGACGAAGCGCTGATTCGAAGCGCCATGCTGCCTGGAAGTATCCTGGTCTCTACAGGAAATACAGATGGAGTAGCCACCACCAGGGTGACGACGACCGAGGAGTTCGCCTCGGGGGTTGGGTCATTGCCTGCCGACTACCACGAACGGATATTCGAATACGAGATTCATATCCAGAAAGGAGTAGCCGTTCTGTGGGCGCAGTATGACTTCCATATCAACGGCACGTTCAGCCATTGCGGCGTCGACACCTTCACACTCGTTAAGTCCCCAGAAGGCTGGAAGGTGGCCTCCCTTGCCTACACAGTAGAACAGGACGGCTGCAAGGAACGTCCACCCATTCCCGAAAACCGTCCCTGACAATTTGATGCCTTTCGATCTCAGCAATATCGGCTGGATAGTGACGGTCGGGGCCGTTGTGGTGCTCGCTTTGTACCGATTCCAGGTGTTCTCTTCCTTGATTGACTTCAAGGGGCTCAGAAAAAAGTCGATCGAGGACAAGACAGCTGACTTACTCGAGAAGTACCATGAAGAGAATCCAGAGGAAGACTAATCCGTCATCGGGACGTCGAGAATGAGCACCTCGGCGCCCGCAGCAGAGGACAACGTCAATCGCTCGGCATCGGTTACCGTTAACGCATCTCGCGCGCCCACGACCGCGTCTGCGATCTCGAAACTCCCTTCGAGACAAAAAATGTACAGTCCATTTTCGGGTCGGTGTGCGGTATAGTCGATAGAGGCTTCTGCACTCAAATCGACCCGCGAAATCCAGGCATCCTGACCGATTGACAACGACTCTTCTTTCCCGTCAGGCGACACGAGTAGCTGCACACGATTGACCCTTTGAGAGGCCTCAAAGTTCTTTTGGTCGTAACGGGGCTCCGTGTTTTGCTGTCTGGGCGTGATCCAGATCTGAAGAAAAGAGACCGGAGTCTCCGAGGACGCATTGTATTCCTTGTGCTGCAGCCCGGTGCCTGCACTCATCACCTGTGCATCTCCCACCCGGAGCTGTTGGGTATGGCCCATCGAGTCCTCATGCTCAAGAGCGCCGTCGAGCGGAATGGAGATAATCTCCATGTTGTCGTGGGGATGCAGCCCAAATCCCCGTCCCGCGGCCACGGTATCATCATTCAATACAAGAAGCGTCCCGAAATTGGTTCGAGACGGATCATAGTAGCTCCCAAAACTGAACGAGTGGTGCGAATTGAGCCATCCCAGATCAGCGTGCCCCCTTGAATCAGCCTTCACAAGTGTTGAATTCATGTCATTCTTAGCTGGAAACGGATAAATATTGCCTGCTCATCGCGCATACAGGGTTTCCAGAATCTTTCAGGAATCGTATATACTGGCGAGTAGGAGGTGTACCTCCTGTCCAACTCGTAGATCCTACAATCGATTCTCCTGACCCTTATGGTTTTATAGATGGGAAATCCAATCGTGCACATCGAGGTGGCCGGTACAAACGGCCCTGAACTGGAGACGTTTTATGCGAAACTCTTCGGGTGGGAGATTGATCACCGGGGCGAGGGCGATATGCAGTACGGTTTCATCAAAGATGGCAGTGCGGGCCCTATCGGAGGCGGAGTGAGGCACGAGCCTAACGGAAAATCCGAAGTGGTTTTTTACGTCGAAGTGGACGACCTCGCCGCGGCCGTGAGCCGGGCTGAAGCCCTCGGAGCGAAAGTCCGCATTGCGCCCATTGAAACGGGCGAGGTGACCTTCGCCATGATTATCGACCCCCAGGGCAATCCGGTCGGCCTCATTCAGAAATAGGCCGCGACTGAAAGCTCGGAAAGATCCTTTTACCTCTTCAGATCCTGAAGAACCTGCTGGGCGGCACATTTTCCAGAGAGGCCACTCTGTCCTCCCGGATGCGTTCCGGGACCTGCGATGTAGAGCCCGTCGACTGGTGTTCGGTACCTGAACCATCCCGGCATCGGACGCATGTACAGAATCTGGTCGAGAGAAATCTCGACATGATCCAGGCATCCCTCGG
>CALBJU010000003.1 GCA_937893205.1 uncultured Bacteroidota bacterium | reverse complement strand
TGGTGTGTTTGACTCCATGGATTCCGCTGAGGCGTGCTGCGCCCGATTGCCCGAGGGCTACAGATTCTGGGTTGGTCCGGCGTCGATCTAGTGCTTCACGACTGGCCGCTACCAGTCTATTCTGCCACTGCGACTTTTCAGCTTCAGGCGTTCGAGGCTGTCGACGAGGGCTGGGTCCAGATCTGAGTAGGCGCCAAATCGCTCCGGAGAGGGAAACCGCGCCTCCTTTGACACGAAAGTCTCGTCTTCCTGAGTAGCGGAGCGGAAAAATTCGCCCACAATGAAGAGCGGTGCGCGCGCTCCCTGACCCCACTCAGAGGTCCTGAAGCGAAAACTTGGATCGTTAAAGCCTACCCAGGATCCCATCACGATGTCAGGATGCATGAGCATGAACCAGTTGTCGGCGCTGTACTGGGTAGTGCCAGTTTTTCCAGCCAGATCGTAAGCCCGCATTCCGAACAAAGAGTTCATGCGGATGCCTGTTCCACTTTGAATGACCTCACGCAGCATATCCACCATCGTATAGGCGGTCGTCTCAGACAGGGCCTCCTTCGGAGCTTGATCGGCTTCGAAGAGAACGTTTCCGCTGCTGTCCTCCACCCGCCATATGAGAGTTGGCTCATAGAGCAGACCACCGTTGGCGAAGGTGCTGTAGGCGGTGGTCATCTCCAGCAGATTGACATCGCTCGTGCCCAGCGCGAGTGCGGGGACCTCATTCAAAGGGCTTTTTATCCCAACACGGCGTGCGTAAAAGCCCACCGCGGCGGGACCTACGTCCAGAATGAGTCGTGCCGTGATCGTATTTATCGACTTAGACAGCCCTCGTCTTAGCGTAAGGTAGTCCCCGGTCATGTCTGAGCCCGAGTTTCCCGGATTCCACTCTATTCCGAGATCATCCACATAATGAAGAGAGTCGTCCAGATACAGGGAGTACTGTGACCAACCATTGTCTATTGCTGCCAGGTAAACGAATGGCTTAAAGGTCGAACCCGGTTGGCGCTGTGCCCGGGAGACGTGATCATACCACTCGTTGTCCAACTTTCTGCCACCGATCCACGCCTTGACGAATCCCGTTTGTGGATCCAATGCAACGAAGCCCGTCTCCAAACGCGTTTTTTCGGCTTTTAGAGAGTCGATGAATGCTTCATCATCCAACAGAGAGAGCATCAGTGCTTCGCCGTCATCTCCCCTTCGAACCGGTCGACGATACCGCTCGGTGTTCCGGATGCTGTTTCTCAGGATGGTTGGCTGCATTCGCCAGAACTGTGACCACTCCTCATAATCGTCAGAAAAGTCTGGATGATCAGCGATGTCCAGATGATCGCACGGTATTATGCTCCAGACCCGCTCGTCGGTTCCCGACTCGCTCCACTCAAAGCCTGCAACCGCGTCGAGACACGGCATCAGGGAGTCGACGGCGGCCTGCGCCATCGCCTGCATGCGCGAGTCCAGCGTCGTGTAGACGGTGAGGCCATCATCGTAAATATCTATACCCGTTCCCCTGAACATTTTGTCCAGCTCCTTTCGGACCTGCTCGGCAAAGTGGGGCGCAAGGCTCTGCGTGATCGCGGCCGAACGGAACTTGGTTTTGACAGAATCAGCGCGGTGATCCTCGAAGAATTGTTTATCAAGCAGATCTCGTTTCACCATGAGCGAGAGCACAACGTTGCGTCGCCTTCGAGCTCGTTCAGGGTTTCGACGCGGATTGTATCTCGTAGTGCCCTTGAGCAGACCGACCAGTGTCGCGCTCTCAAGCTCGTTCAGATCGAAGGGATCCTTGCTGAAAAACGTGCGCGCGGCCGCTTCAATTCCGAAGGTGTTGGAGCCGTACGCAATCGTATTGAGGTACATTTCAATGATTTCATTCTTGGTATACCTCCGTTCGAGCTGGACGGCCGTTACCCACTCCTTCATTTTGCGGCCGATCGTCTGCTCAAAACCGATCCGACTATTGTAGAGGTTACGAGCGAGCTGCTGCGATATCGTCGACCCGCCCTGCGTAAAGAAACCGGGGACATGCATTTTGGCCAGAACCGTCTGACCTACCGCTGAGAAGGTGCGAAAGACATCCATCCCCCAGTGATTGTAGAAACGATGATCTTCGGTCGCCCAGAGGGCATTGATCATGTGGGGAGAAATATTTTCAAAAGTGACCCAGGATCGATTCTGCCTGGCGTAGCGGGCCAGCTCTTTCCCGTCCGCAGTATAGGCGATGGTCGCGAGCTGATAGTCCGGATTCTCTATTTCATTTAGAGGAGGCAGCTCATCAATGAGAGACACAAAATATCCACCGAGAAGGGTGGTTACCGCCACGAGCGATACGATCAGATACGATATCAGCGTCGCCGCTTTTGCCTTTCGCTCATCGTTGAATTTTCCTTTCCAGTAGCGATAAATACTCTTGCCGCCGGACTTATCACTTTTTCGTGATCCGGTTTCATCAAAGTATTGTTGAAGTTCCTCGTTGGAGTACGGCCAGTCGGACATGGTAAAGCTTGAATTTTCCCTCTCGCTTACAACGTCACTCGTTTACTGTTTGTTGTCAAATCGAAGAAAAAACCTCTTCAGACTGGATCTCAGGCCCATCAGGCGTCCATTTCAAGAGGGATATTCGAAATCCGTTCTCCGGATCGATCATTGCGAATGATCTGCCCTGGTACCAGTCACCGGTATTTAGGTAGGTGCCGAAATCGGTTATTTCCATTCCGGCCTGATGACAGTGGCCCATTATCACTACGTCACATTTTTTCTCACCGAGCAGGGCGTGGGCATATGCATGAAGCGCTGACACAGTTTTCAAATTTGGTTCGAACCCCGCAAAATGCCGCGAGACCCAGGACGCAAGGACCTGCCCACCGCCAAACGGAAGCAGCCAGGTCAATAATTTGTATACAATGGCATTGTTCGAAACCGCTCGTCCCAGTTGTACGAGTCTCGAGTGCTTGTCGGCCTCGTCCCCGTGTTCCATCCATATCGTCCGGCCTCCTACCAATGTGACTTCCGGTTTCCTCGCAACCGGGCGCCCGAGCAGATTACTGATGAAGCCGAGATGCCAGCGATCGTGATTACCGGCGAAGTAGGTGACCTCGATATTTTGCGACTTCAGATCCCGAACGAGAACCGACCATTCTTGAACAGGTGCCGGTACCTTGCCTGGATACTCGATGAAGGCATCGAAAGTGTCTCCCAGGAAGACGACACGCATAAGGGAGGAGGGGTAGTGGTCGATACAGGCCCTCAGATCCGTCAGGCTTGAGCGGTCGAGTTCGGGGCGTTTTCCAAGGTGTAAATCAGAGACGACTAGAATCACGAATCGGACCGCAGCGAGAGGGGAACAGGAGTTTTTATTCTCCTTACTATGCAATACGGAGGCTTTCACGAAGTTTGTGGTGTGTCCGGTGCAATTATAAGTAAAATTCGATCTCGTAATGGCGCCGCACCATTCGCAACACCAACCCATCTCATCCGCTATACAATGTGGCTCGGGAGTGCGATGGACCGACTGCGAGGACCCGAGTGAGAACTATTCGCCTCCGTTCCGGTATCCGCTGCGGAAAAATCGAGAGCACACTCGGGCATGTAACCCGGTGGATTCCATGGATTCGTGACGGGCAACAGGAACCGATCAATAAGACCGTATATGTATCAGGGCACGTATCAACCGCCTACAAGATTTTCAGTATTTCCGCCGGTTATCAAAAACCTATTGATAATCAATGGACTGGTATTTTTGGCGCAGATGGTTCCACAGACCAATCTCACTCTCATTACATGGTTCGGTTTGTGGCCCGTAGGCAGTGCTCCACTGATGGGATTGGGTGAGTTCTGGCCGTGGCAGCTTGTGACATACGGATTTTTACACAGTACCGTCTCCTACAGCCACATTCTCTTCAATATGTTTGCTCTGTGGATGTTTGGCGTGCAGATTGAGAACACGTGGGGCTCGGGACGATTCGCCATTTTCTATTTCGTGTGTGTAATTGGCGCGGCGCTGATTCAGCTGCCAGTAATCACATTCGATTTCATTTCGAGTGGCGGCCATCCGGCGTGGTGGGTTCCTACGATTGGGGCGTCAGGAGGCGTATTCGGACTTCTTTTGGCGTTTGGGATGATGTTTCCGGAGCAACCCATCTACCTCTATTTCCTCTTTCCTGTAAAGGCAAAGTGGTTCGTGATCGGTTTTGGCCTGATCGAACTATTTGGTGGAGTGACCGGCTCAAGTACCGTAGCACATTTTGCTCACCTGGGCGGGATGCTTTTTGGATTCTTACTGATTCAGTTCTGGCGAGGCAAGCTGCCGTGGAAGCCTGACCAGAGAATGTACTGGTAGAAACCGTACCCGAGGGGGCCGTCAAACTAGCCCCTTCCAGCCAGGGCGGCGATGAGCCATAAATAGCGACCGGATCGTTGATTTGAACAAATTCCAACTGTGGTATGCTTCTCAGCCAAGAGCCTTGAGGGCTCTGTTGGCGCTGAACGTCGCTGCGTATGTGGTGTGGAACGTGTTTTTCACACATTTCGAAACGACAGCGGTTTTTGTCTATCAGCACGTGGCTCTGAATCCGGGCTTCCCCGGGATAGCATTCGAGCCGTGGCAGCTCCTGAGTTACGGCTTTCTTCATCTTGGAGCCGGACTGGGAGGGATGTTGCACCTGGTGTTCAATATGCTCTGGCTCATGTGGATTGGCCGGGACTATGAAGAGATCTACGGTCCGGGGAGGATTCTGGGGATTTATGTGTACGGCGCTGTCGGAGGGGCGGTGCTGACCGTATTGCTTCACGCAGTATTTCCCGGAGTTAATTTATTTGGCGGGATTGTACACGGCGCCTCCGGAGCTGTCCTTGCATTGATGACGCTCGTTGCGATCCACCAGCCTGAGAAGCGGATTGGTCTGATGTTTATCGGCGTCGTTCGTTTGATTCACGTCGTGATGGGGTTTATCGCCTTGGACATCTTGTTTCTGTCTGCAGGTGGGACCTCTGTCTCGGCGCACCTGGGAGGAGTCGTGGTCGGATATCTTTCTGGCCGTGCAGCGTATCGGGGTTCTGATCCAACGGCCTGGGCAAACGGGTTTTTTACTGATTCGCGGGGCTCTGCTGGCGGAGGAATATTCAGTCGGGGGGGAGTCTCAACGAGTGCACGCGGGCGCGAAGATGGATCGCGAAACGTGGGGGGTGAACGACGGAGTTTTTTCGACCGATTGGAATCCTGGTTGGGAGGGCGGAAAGAAAGCTCTTCAGATCAGACCGCGACTATTCACGAGATGAGACATTCTTCGAATGTGGCTGTTGACGGGAATTCGGGAGAGGTTGACAGGGTTTTGGACAAAATCAGCGAAAAGGGATACGATTCGCTGACGGACCGTGAAAAGAAAATTCTTTTAAGTGAGAGCGGAAAGGGTGATGCGTAGTATAAGGCGTTGCATCGCTGAGCTAGATGCGAAGCCGTGTTTGGCGTGTTAACGTCGGATCGAGCGGTTCAGCTTGGTGCGACTAACATCGACTTGATCAGGTAGTTGAACGAACTATGGAAAGACCCAGAAGACATTCAAGACAGGTATTCGTAGGTGATGTGGCGATCGGGGGAGGCGCGCCGATCTCGGTGCAATCGATGACTACCTCTAAAACCCACGACGTTCGCGCAACGCTGGATGAGATCGAAGGATTGGTCGAAGTTGGCGCGGATATCGTTCGTGTTGCCGTACCGCGTCCCGAGGACGCCGCAGCGCTGGCGGACATCGTCTCTGGGTGCTCAGTGCCAATTGTGGCCGACATACACTTCAATCACAAGTACGCCCTTCAAGCAATTGAAGCGAAGGTGGCCAAGGTGCGGATCAATCCAGGCAACATTGGCAAGCATAAGTGGGAAGTCGAGGTTCTTCACGCTGCGAAAGATGCGGGCATTCCAATCCGCATTGGCGTGAATTCTGGATCGCTCGAAAAGGATATCCTCGATAAGTACGGGTATCCGCAGCCGGAAGCCCTTTACGAAAGCGCGATGCGGCACGTCGAAATCTGCGCGGCATGTGATTTTGAAGATGTAATTATTTCCGTTAAGCATTCGGATGTTTATTTCATGATCCAGGCCTACAAACTCCTGGCTGAAAGGACCGACTTTCCGTTGCATCTGGGAGTGACCGAGTCGGGTTCGAAAGAAACGGGGACCATCAAAAGCGCCATTGGCCTCGGTGCCCTTCTGGCCGAAGGGATCGGCGATACCATCAGAGTGTCCCTTGCCGCCGACTCTGTACACGAAGTCGAGGCAGGTCACCAAATATTGAAGTCACTCTGTTTAGGCAGACCCGGAGTGAACATTATCGCTTGTCCCACTTGTGGCAGGCTGACCGGTGATCTTTTTTCAATTGTCGAAGAAGTCGAGAAGGCGGTCAAAGCTCGAAAGTTCGAGAAGAATATCAATGTCGCCCTAATGGGATGCGCGGTGAATGGGCCGGGAGAAGCCGCCGGCGCCGACTTGGGCGTCTCTCTCGGTCGCGGCCGTGCGCACCTGTTCAAGAAGGGAAAAATCGTTCGAACCGTGCCCGAAGACCAAATCGTTGCCGCCGTCCTGGAGGCGATTGAAGAATTCTAATTGGGGGGCTAGACTGAACCGACGCCGGAGTATCACTTGGCAGAACGATACTTCTTTGGCCGATCAGTATCAGTGCTTTTTTCACAGGACCTATTTTGTCTGCACACCTGCTCAGATATGTTTTAGGTCTTCTAGTCGTTACCCATTCTCCGGAGAGTCACGCGGTTGGCCGAACCTAGTTGATTTCAGACTGTCGACACGTCTACTCACGCGAAGGCTCTAAACCCGAAATGCCCCGCAATCTTGAAGACTGCGGGGTAACGGAGTAAGGTTGTGAAGCGACCGTTCTAATTGCGAAACGACCGCTCTAGTTGTGAAGCGAGCGTTCTAGTTGTGGCCGCTTGTGCCGTCAACGTTATGACCGCTTGTGCCGTCAACGTTATGACCGCTTGTGCCGTCAACCGTAACAAAGACATCGTCTGACTGAGATCCGACGAGCGAGTCTGGGTTACAGCCCGTGAATGTGAATGCAGCGATCGTGGAATGGGATCGAGTGCGCGGGTATAGTTGCGATCCAAGCCTGGATGGGGCGTATCTTACCCCGCACGAAGTCGTCCTTTCGGGAATCGGACCTTCTAGTGATGCGTCAATTTTCGACTCTCCTGAAAGCCAATGGTCCGAGTAGCTAATTTCGCATTCCTGCGAGAGTGTTAAGACGCAGAGTCCGATATTGAAACGGGCATAGATTTACTGAGCCCATGTTAAAAAAATTCACCTAGCGTAAAAAATGCGTGTATTGAGAGTCATACGGTTTATTGTGGTGATCGTGGCTCATAGCGTCTATACGACGCTTACGAGGCGCGGGCTGGAAGCCCGCGCCCGATACAAGTATCTGTCACAGCGCCAACGGTTGACCTGCGCGGCTCTCGCGAGGACTCTCAGAATCAGCACGGAAGTCGTGGGCGACATTCCGCAAGGCATTCCGATGCTCGTCGTCACGAATCACATCGGCCAGTTCGACCCCTGGGTGGTCGG
>CALBJU010000002.1 GCA_937893205.1 uncultured Bacteroidota bacterium | reverse complement strand
GTATTTCCGCAAAGACTGGCAGCGTTGCGGGCAGGAAAATGAAACGTGTTCCAACCGCGACATTTTCCCACTGAACTTCATCCTCAGTGATTCCGTCAGCGTCTTCATTCAGAGGATTAACCCCGAGTCGTCCCTTGTCGGTGGTTCTCAGGCCTGAAATCGAAAGCTGCGCGTTCTGACCCAGGTTAGCATGAATCTTTCCGAACATGTCGTCGAAGGAGAACGGCAGTGGTTCGTTGATCAGTTTCGAGGCGCCGTGTTCAATAACGGATTTTCTGAAAGACGCGAGGAACGAGATTTTACCTGGCAGTAGCGGACCCTCCAGGCGAACGCTGCTCACGAACGGAGCGGCTGTCAGCGCCCCTACAAGTCTTCTTTTATTGCCCGTCCGAGCCGTGATGTCTATTACTGAGGAGAGACGTCCCCCGTACTTACTTCCGTATCCACCCGCATATACATCGGCCGTATTGATGATGTCCGACGGAAAGGCAGAGAAAAATCCGACGATGTGAAACGGTTGAAAAACCTGCATTCCGTCCAGCATCACAAGGTTCTGCGTAGGTTCACCCCCACGGATAAACAACTGCCCTCCCCGATCGCCCTGCGAGACCACTCCTGGAAGAGCGGTCAGATAGTTCACAAGGTCAGCAGAGATATCAGGAGAAGGAATCAGCGCGATGTCTGCGGGGCGGATCGTCTGTAGTCCTGCGGTAACGTTTGCCGCACCGACCGTTTCCCGAGCGCCTTCGATCACGACCTCTCCAAGTTCCGTCTGCGAGATTTCCAGTTCAATGCGAAGTGTCTGTATCTGCCCCGCGACAACAGTTATCTGCTGCTCATAATCAACGAATCCGACAAAGGAGGCGCGAAGGTCGTAGACACCTGGAGCGACGCGCGATATAGCGTAGAAACCATCGGTATCGGTGGCCGAGCCCAGGAGTGCTCCAGCGGGGTTGGTCAGGATAACATTGACCCCAGGAATGGGCTGGCCGTCCGACGCGTCCGTAATGAACCCGCGAATCGTTCCTGTTTGAGCGAACGCGGTTGTGGTCAGGAATAAAATCAGCAACGAGAAGGTCGCGATTTGAATGGTTCTGATCTTGAAAAACAATTAGGTGGGGGTGTTTTTTGGAATTCGGGGAGGAGGTTACGCAGGAAGGCGCTTGCTACAAAGTCAAATTAGGGCAAATCCCTTTCACCCCGTCAATTAAGTGTCTGATCGTCCACATATCCGATCGTAACGATGCTTTGCGAATCCAGATGCCAGAAAAATTCATAGTGACCCACGGAGCCGAAAAATCCATACGCTCTATCGAGGTTCACGGGATCCAGGACATGGGCCCAATCTTCGCTTTCGATCGTAAGAGAAAATCCGAGATTCCGAAGACGAACATTTTTATCCTCGATACTTCGGTTGAGGACGCGCATGATAATAAAGCGATCAGTGGCCAACCGAACGTCGAATTCCCATCCAACCGAAGACGAGGATCCGGCTTCACCATAAAAAATGTCGATGGTCTGTGGCACCTCCGAGTCTACATCCACTACCGTGTACTGAACGGTCAACTGCTGCGGCTGCTCCTGAATGTCGACCAAATAAATCTTCTGCTTCAGGTCGAGCGTGTCACCCCGGGTGGGATCGAGATAGAAAACGGGCCTCTGGGGCACCTTCGTCGTTGCGGATGCTCCGATTTCGTCTGATCTACCTACCCGCAGTACATAAGAGTGTCCTTCGACCGGACGAAAATCGGCGTAGTACAAATGCGCGCTGGATCCGTCGTCGAGTGTGACCAATGAATCATTCCAGAAGATCAGTTGGCCATCATCAAGGTCTATTGAGAAAACTCTCACACCCTCCATCTCCTGGGTCGGCGATAAAACAGTCGATCGCAGGGCCTCAATTCGAACAAACTGTCGATCCAGTCCCATATCCAGAAATCCGTGGATCACGTAGGAAGTGTCGCCGTCTTGATCGAAGGGCTCAATCGTGTTTTCGCAGGCAGTCAGAGTCACACATCCAGCCATCAGCAACGCTATGTATCTAGGCAGCATGTTCATCTGACATCAATCCTCACGCCAATTGAAGGAATCAGCGGAAGTTGGTCTACGCGCGAGCCGGTAAAAATATTGTACTCGAAAATGTTGGCACGGTCGTATGCATTCACAACGCCCGCCTGGAAGGTGAGTTCGGCCAGGGACGTCGAGACCCGGCGCTCGTAGGTTACGTCAAGACGATGATAGGTCGGAAGCCGAGCACCATAAGGCTCACCGCGAGAGACGAGCGTTGTTCCACCCGCCGTATGGAAGGCATCTTCACTCGATTCCAGTGGGTCGAGACCGGTATAGTAGCCATTTACCTGGGTGAACGGCAGCCCGGATCCGAATTGCCAACGGACTCCAAGCTTGTTCTTTCCGAATCGATACTGCGCCATCGCATTGACCTGGTGACGTCGATCATGCGGCGGATTGAACTGGAGTTCTGGCAGCAGTTCTGTCCTGCCGGTTCCAGCTCGAAAAACAGCTCTCGACAATTGTTCGGGGCGCGTGTACTCGACTTTGGATCTACCATAGGAAACCGACAGAAAAACGCTGGCGTGAATGATTTCCACCTTGGCGTCATAACCTTCGGCCCTACCATCGACCTGCGAAAATTCCGCCAGGTCACTGACTTCGTTGGAAAATACTGGAAACGACAGGCTTGAAAGGTTCTTTCTATACCCTTCAAGGCTCAGCTCGAGCCATGGCGCCGGGCGCCCCTTCCACCCGGCAATGTAGTGGGTTGCTCTCGGCACGGCGGTGCCGCGAGGGGAGGCGCTCCAGATCGTAAAGACATCTGAGACATCCTGTTCATTGCTTAAGCCGACAATCTGCTGATGATATCGTCCCCACGCCAGGCTGAATCGGTTATGGCTTCCCTTGCCTGCGGGGAGATAAATGAGGCGCATTCGCGGACCAAATGAACGCTTCAACCCTCTGGCAAAGGCTTCGAGCCTCACGCCTGGCTCCAGTCGCAGCCGTTCACCAAACTGAACTTGGCCCTCGAAGAATGCTCCACCACTGCTCACCCCACTGCGGACAGGCGTCTGTGTGCTCCCGAGGAGATACTCAAAAAAATTGGTCGTGCCAAAAATTCCAAAATTGATCTGATTGGGTCCAAGCAGATAGGTGAACCCCATATTGAAGGATAATTCAGAAACATCCGCGCTTCGAATTTCATCTTTCGTGAGTCGATAACGACTTTCTAGCGATGAATAGTACACCGCGAGTTCGGTCATCACGGCCGCCTCCGCTGGGATGTAGGTGAACTTCCCGCCGTACGCCTGATTCTTCCACGTTGATTTTCGGATCTGATCATCCGGACCGCCCGTTTCATCGCCCTGTAGATTACCGGTGTCACTCGTGCGTAATGCCGTGATGGTCACGCTGCTGGTCGGAGTCAGAAACGCATGGAATTTGGCAAATCGATCACCGAATCTGAAAGGAAGCTCCTCACCCAGAATGTCTGCCGGAATCCGGTCGATGAGAGACTCTCGAGCCGACAGAACCAATGAGGCCTTTCCCACAACAACCGGAATCTCAAGTTGAATTCCACTCAGAAACGGTGCCAACGTCGCCGAACCCCTAACTCGGTGTTTATCGCCGTTTTTAGTCCGAATATCAATCACGGAGGAGATGCGCCCTCCGTAGCGCGCATTGAAGCCTCCAGCATAGAAATCGACGAAAGAAATAATGTCGGCAGGGAAGGCGCTGTAGAATCCTACAATGTGGAACGGCTGGAAAATTCTCATGCCATCGAGCAGCACCAGATTTTGTGTAGGTGTGCCTCCACGTACAAATAGCTGCCCTCCACGGTCACCAGTAGAAACAACACCGGGTAGGGTGACCAGATAGCCAGCGAGATCATACGAAATGTCAGCCATGGGCACCCGAGATAGGTCCTCCTGACGCACCGTTTCGAGGCCTGTAGCGAATCGCTCGTTGTCTATCCTCA
>CALBJU010000001.1 GCA_937893205.1 uncultured Bacteroidota bacterium | reverse complement strand
TGTGGTGTTCAAACCGGAACTCGTGCTCGACCAGCTCCGCGAGAACAGGACTGTAGATTTCGGACGAGGTCGGCATGACGACGCCCTTTTGGCGAATCGCGCCCTCGATGATTAAGCGCGAGGCAATCGCAGCCGGCAGGGAAACGGCACGGCTCATGGCCGAATGGCCGAAGGGGCGGCCCTCTACCCGCATCGTGGCCAGACGCCTTTCGATGCGATTGTCGAACTCGGCAACGATATTGTTGTGAACGATGATCATGTCCTTCTCACGCGGGGCGTAGGCCATCTTTCTCAGCATGAGGTCGACAAGAACATCGACATTGGACCCCTTCCTGATGGCTATGGGGGCATCGTCGAAGAGGCCGAGCCACTCATACCTGGCCAGAAGGTCGGAGGTCCTCTCCTCACCCAGATGATCAGCCGTGGCCAAGCGCACGTCAGGAGAGTCAGAAACGCCCACTAGATCCGCCATCAACTGCCGATACGTCTTGGACGAAAGATCCTGGCTGTTGTCGGAACGAAAGAGGCCCAAGTCCTTGAAACCCTGCATCGTGCTGCAGTATCCAGGGAAACGAAGGAGTCCCCGATAGATATCGACCCCTCGATCCAATCCATACTCATCGATGTAGATCGTGCTATCACGATTGGGGTAGGTTTCGAAGGTCCCGAGGTTGTAGATGTCCGTAAGCCAGTTGTTCTTGAAGAGATCCTCACCAGAGACCTTGATCTTCTTCCCATCTTGGATGAAGGCCGCCGGCGTCTCACCAGCTCTTATCAATCCCATGGGGCTCCAAGAGAACTTGTAACCCAAGGGATTCCGGTTGTGTTCAAACGACGGGATGCCTGCACCGTACGAAGTCAGGCTCCTGACCTTGCCACCCTCGGCCTCGATCCTGTCTATCGTCTGCTGCGCACCCATGTGATCCATTCCCGGATCTTCGCCGATCTCGTTCAGGATCACGATTCCAGCCTTCTTGGCCTCCTCATCCAAGGCGCGCATCTCCGGCCCGATGTACGAGGTCGTGACCATGTCCACTCGGTTGTTGATGCAAGCTCTAGCCACAATGGGGTGCATCGAGGGTGGGATCATGCTCACCACGAGGTCGACTTCCTTCACCATGCGATCGAGCTCGGCATAGGGCGCCTTGGCAGTCCAAAGCACCCTCTTCCCGTGGGGCCTGCCCGCTATGATCTGTCCCGAACGATCGTTGTCGCGACTCGCCACGAAGACTTCATACTTGCACTCGTCCATGAAGTAATCCACGAGCGGCTTGACGACATAGCCAGTACCCAGAACCAATATTTGCTTCATTGCGCTCCCTTCAGTGACGTAAACCGCTCACGCTGGAGGATAGGCAAAGCAAGCGAGTTCGCGCAACCCGAATCTTGGCGTTGTTGCGTAAAACCGGACTCGACAACGAAAGGCCCATAAGTGATGGTGCTGCACAGACCTTCGTCGGGTAATCTGCTCACCGCTGCGGTATCCTGCCCCATGAAGGAGCGTCGCAGCGGGGGCGTGCGTTCTAACGGCTGGCGGATTTGCGGCGAGCCTCGCTCACCTTCCAGAAAGTAATCGATTCAGACCCACTCAACCAGTCGTGCGAGCCCGCAACATGCGCTTGTTGTGCCTCCTGATTCTCAGAATATTGACCGGTTATTAAACGAACGTGCTGACAATCAATAATCGCTCCCCCAGCACTGTACGGGAAGAAGCGCAGACCAGGTGGCTGGCGATCTCGGATTCAGTCAGACGTCGCTCACTCGCTTGGTGGAGGCGGCGTGTGAGTCTCAAAAGTCGTGAACACTAGACTATTTGTAAAGTCCACTTGACATTTCTAATCGTTTGACGTAACATTCTAAATATCAAGTACACTTTACTTATTGACAACTAAACTTTACTCGCGGAGAGATTGATGGCCAAATCAAATGACTTTGAATCACGCACGATCAGCGGTACGATTCGCTTATTGGTGTGGACCCTGGCGTGGGCCGGAACCATGGTTCTGGTCGACAAGGCCGTCTTATATGGTTGGTTCACCTCCACGTACATCTCGGTGCTGGGGATCGTAGTCAACGCAGCGCTCGGTCTTGGAATGATCAAGGCCTTCCTGCGGTATCTGAGAGACATGGACGAGATGCGTCGGAAAATCCAGCTGGACTCTCTGTCGCTCTCGATGGGAGCAGGATTCGTCGGCGGCTTCAGCTATTCCCTACTCGCCACAACCGGCTTTGTCACCGACCCCGAGGTCTCCGACATCATCTTGCTCATGGGCATGACGTATATGCTCGCCTTGGTCATCTTCCATTATCGATACAGATGAAAAATCATCTGAAGGTACTTCGTGCAGAGAGAGATTGGACCCAGGCCGATTTGGCTACCGCGCTGGAGGTTTCGAGGCAGACAGTCAATGCCATTGAAAAAGGAAAATTCGATCCAAGCTTGCCGTTGGCGTTTCGAGTCGCCCGGCTGTTTTCGATGCCGATTGAGGAGATTTTCCAGGATGAGGTAGCGTCCTAAATCGAGACGGATAACTACCCTTTGTGCGGCCCATCTTCTACAGCCCGGGCCGTCATGCAACACGGCCTTATAGCGCGGTTCGAGCTACGGAATCATCGTGCCTACCAACAGAAAACCCATAACGACAGCTACGTCCGGACAGCCGGTAGCTTAACCACATCACCCCGAGAAAAAACTCATGATCAGAATCAGGCCCAGAAGAATTGCAAGCACCGCGTTTCTGGCGACCCTCCTTGCCGCGTCGAACGTAGTGGCCTTCGCCCAGACCACCGAGCCAACGCTGTCCCAGCGCCTCGGCAGGCTCACCGAAGAACTGGATACGCGGCGCCAGGAACTCCATATTCCCGGAATGGCGATGGCCATCATCCAGGGAGACGAACTCATCTACACTCACGGATTCGGCAGTTCCGACCTCGAGAACGGTACCTCGGTGACGCCGGAAACCCTTTTTGGCATTGGATCCACGACTAAGGCATTCACAGCATCTCTGATTGGCATGCTGATCGATGACGGTAGAATGAGCTGGGACGACCCGGTGACGAAGTTCCTGCCCTATTTCGACCTGAATATTGACAGTGACGATGCCGAAGCGACGGTGACGATTCGGGATTTGCTTGCGCATCGCACGGGCTTTACGCGGATGAGTGTCCTGTGGGCCGGAAACGCCGTGTCGCGTGAAGACGTGCTGCGCACGGCCAGCCGCGCAGAGCCGTGGTCACGCTTCCGCGGGAAGTTCATCTATAACAACATCAACTACCTTGCCGCCGGAATGGCCGCGGGCGAAGCTGCAGGGGTATCCTGGGACAACTTGCTGGCTGAGCGCCTGTTTATCCCTCTGGGAATGAAGAGTTCAAGCAGCTCGATAGACGCAGATCAAAGTGCCGAACCCCCGAGTCGAGGGTATTTGTGGAACGATGAAATCCAGGATTACGAGAACGTGCCGACGCGCTCGCTCGACGCCATTGCACCGGCCGGTGCCGTCAATTCCAATGTGCTGGATATGGCACAGTGGATTCGCTTTCAGCTCGGGCGAGGTACCCTGGAGGGGCAAGTCCTGCTGTCCGAAATGCAGCATAAGGAGACGTGGAGCAACCAGACGGAGATCAGTCCGGGAGTGGACTACGGTTTCGGGTGGATGCTGCGCAGCGTAGCAGGCCATCGCGTTGTGGAGCACGGCGGTAGTATCAATGGGTTCGCGTCCCAGGTGGCGCTATTTCCCGATGCCGACCTGGGCTTCGTGCTGCTGACCAATGTCAAGGCTACACCACTTCAGCAGCTCTCTATG